>DASUOW010000261.1:0-8032 GCA_036276435.1 Gemmatimonadales bacterium | reverse complement strand
GAAGCTGGACGGCGGCCAGGTGCGCCCCGCCACGCTCACGCCCGGCATCCTCACGGGCGTGCTGCGCGACTCGCTGGGCTTCGGCGGCGTCGTCTTCACCGACGCGCTCAACATGGGCAGCCTCGTGAAGCACTTCGCCCTCGCCGACATCGCGGTGGGCGCGCTGCTGGCGGGCGCCGACGTGCTGCTGCAGCCCGCCGATCCCTACGCCATCGTCGACGCCGTCGACGCCGCGGTCCGGGACGGACGGCTGAGCGAGGCGCGGGTGAACCAGTCGGTGCGGAAGGTGCTGGCGCTCAAGCGGCGCTTCGGCCTGCTGGCGGTGCGCACGGTGCCGCTGGACAGCGTGCCCGCGCGCGTGGGCGCACCCGAGTTCCAGCGCATCGCCGACGACATCGCCGCGCGCTCGATCGTGCTGGTGCGCGACAGCCTCGGCGTGGTGGCGCGCCTGCGCACCTCGCCGCAGCGGGTGGCGCTCGTCACCTACGGCGACGACCGGAGCCCCGCGGTGGGCCAGACCCTCGCGGCGGAGCTGCGTGCCCGCGGCCACGGCGTGACGCTCACGCGCCTCTGGCCCAACAGCGGCGAGGCGAGCCTCGACTCCGCCCGTGCCGCGCTTGCCGCCGCGACGACGAGCATCTTCGCCATCGCGGCACGGCCGCTGCCATGGGATGCCTCACGGCTCACGCTGCCCGCCGCGATCGCCCGGCTCGTCGACTCCACCGCCGCCATGCGGCCGACGATCCTCGTGTCGCTGGGATCACCCTACGTGGTGCGCTCGACGCCTGCAGTGGGCAGCTATCTCCTCGGCTGGCACGCCAACGCGACGATGGAGCGGGCGGTGGCGGGTGCCCTCACCGGGGCCGCGATCACGGGCCGTCTCCCGATCCGCATTCCGCCCGGCGACACCGTGGGTGGGGGCCTGCGGGTGCCGGCGGCGCGCTGAGGCCGCATAGCCGTTGCGAGGACGGCACTTACGGTGCGACCATCGCGCATCACGTCACGTTGACACCCCCCTCCGCATCTCATACAATTCCTGTCAGTCGTACCGGCTTTCCCCGCCGGCGCGAGACCCTGAGGAGGGACCATGAGCAGCACTGATCAGCAGACGTCCACGACCGGCTTCGCCCTGACGCTGACCGACAAGGCCGTCGCCGAGGTGAAGAAGTTCATCGAGGCCGAGCAGGTGCCGATCGAGACGGCGGGCCTGCGGGTGGGGGTGCTTCCGGGCGGGTGCTCGGGATTCAAGTACAGCCTCAACATCGAGGAGCAGCCGCTCGAGGACGACATGGTCACCGAGATCAACGGCGTGCGCGTCTTCGTCGACGGATTCAGCGCGCAGTACCTCACCGGCATCACGGTGGACTACGTCACCTCGATGCAGGGCTCGGGCTTCACCTTCCACAACCCGAACGCGACGGGCGGGTGTGGGTGCGGGAGCAGCTTCACGGCGTGAGCCGGGCGGCAACATGAGTGATCGAGAGGGGACCCGGGTGGGTCCCCTCTTCGCATTTCGGCCGACTACATTCCGCACGCACGTCGACGCCCACCCTCACGCCCGACGACCCTGGCCCCTCTCGATCTCGCCGTCATCGTCGCGTACTTCGCCCTGACCCTCGGCCTCGGCCTGTGGGTGTCGCGGAGCCAGTCCTCGGCGGGCGACTACTTCCTCGGGGCGCGCAACCTGCCGGCGCTCGCGGTGATGCTCTCCATCGTGGCGACGGAGACGTCCGCGCTCACGGTGATCTCGGTGCCGGGCATCGGCGCGCGCGGCGACCTGACCTTCCTGCAGCTCTCGTTCGGGTACCTGATCGGGCGCATCGGCGTGGCGGCGTGGCTGCTGCCGGGCTACTTCCGCGGCGAGCAGGAGACGGCCTACCAGCGGCTCGAGCGCCGCTTCGGCCCGGGCGTGCGCCGCATGCTGTCGGTCATCTTCCTGGTGACGCGCTTCCTCGGCGACTCCGTGCGCATCTTCGCGGGGGCCATCCCTCTGGCGCTGCTCACGGGCTGGAGCGCCCCCGCCGCGATCCTCGCGATGGGGGCCGTGACGCTGCTGTACACCTGGTTCGGCGGACTCAAGGCCGTGGTCTGGGCCGACGTGCTGCAGCTCGCCGTGTACGTCGCGGGCGGCGTGGCGACGCTGGTCATCGCGTCGGGGCTCGCGGGCGGCTTCGGCAGCCTGGTGCAGCAGGCCTCCGATTCCGGCAAGCTCACCGTGTTCAACCCCACGCTCTCGTTGACCGCGCCCTACGCGCTCCTCGGCGCGATCCTGGGCGGCGCGCTCCTCTCGGCGGCATCGCACGGCACCGATCACCTGATCGTGCAGCGCCTGCTCGCCACGCGCTCGCTGCGCGACGCGCAGCGCGCCCTCATCGGCTCGGGCGTACTGGTGATCCTGCAGTTCGCGCTCTTCCTGCTCGTGGGCACCGCGATCTGGGCCGCCGGCCTCGCCCCCGAGGGGATGCCGGGCGACACGGTGCTGCCGCGCTTCGTCATCGAGCACCTGCCGACGGGCCTCGCGGGGCTCATGGTGGCCGGCATCCTGGCGGCGGCGATGAGCACGCAGAGCAGCGCGATCAGCGCGCTCGCCTCATCGATGACGCACGACCTGTACGCCTCGATCACCGGGCGCACCGAGCCGGCACACCTGCTCAGGGTGGGACGCGCATTCTCGATGGTGTGGGGGCTCGCGCTCATCGCCGGGGCCCTCGCCTTCGCGGGCAGCACCACGAGCCGGGAGACACCCGTCGTGGTCCTCGCGCTCTCGATCGCGTCGGTGACCTACGGCGCGCTGCTGGGCGCATACCTGCTCGCGGGTGCCGGGCCCCGGCTCGACGGACGCGCCGTGATGACCGGTGTCGGCGCGACGGTGGCGATCATGCTGGTCGTACTCTTCGCCGCGCGCCTCGCGGCGTGGCCGGGCCTGGCGTGGCTCGCCCCGGTGGGCCGCCTGGCCTGGCCGTGGTACGTTCCCCTCGGGACGGCCCTCTGCGTCCTGGCCGGCTGGGCGGCGTCGAGGCGCCCGGGCCTCGCACTTCCCGCAGCACCAGGAGCACAGGCATGATCGTGATCGGCGCCGATGCCGGCGGCACGAAGACCGCGGCCGCGGTGTGGAAGGACGGCGAGCTGGTGGCGCGCAGCGACGGCGCGCCGGGTGCGGTGCGCCCCGGCCGCGCGCTGGCAGCGGCGTCGGCAATCATCGACGCGTGCCGGCAGGCGCTGAGCGTCGCGCGGCTCGCGCGTGGCGACACGCTCGTGGTGGGCGCGGCGGGCGTGGGACGGCCGTCGGAGCGCGACGAGCTTGCGCAGGCGCTGCGGGCGGAGGGGATCTGCGACCGCGTGATCGTGGTCACCGACATCGAGCTCGTGCTCGCGGCCGCCTTCGACCACGGTCCGGGCATCGCGCTCGCCGCGGGCACGGGCAGCATCGCGGTGTCACGGAGCGCGGAGGGAGCCCTGCTCCGCAGCGGCGGCTACGGCTGGCAGATGGGCGACGAGGGCAGCGGCTACGCCATCGGGCGCGCGGCGCTGGCGGCGGTGAGCCGCGCGCAGGACGGCCGTGGGCGCGCGACGGCGCTCAGCACCCTGCTCCCCGGCGCCGCGCGCGTGCCCGACTTCGACGCGCTGGTGTCGTGGGCCGCGACGGCGACGCCGGCGCAGGTGGCGTCGCTCGCGCCGGCGGTGCTCGGTGCCACGAGCGACGACGTGGCCAACGGCATCGTCGCCGCGGCGGCGGACGACCTCGCGGCCCTCGTCACCAGCCTCCGGGCGCGCGCCCCGCAGACGGACCGCATGCCCGTGGCCTACGCCGGCAGCCTGCTCGCGCAGGCGCCGTTCCGGGCCAAGGTGACGGCGGCCCTCATGGCCACCGATGGCGTCGAGGTGCGGGACGGCGTGGTGGAACCGCTGCAGGGCGTGCCACGCCTCCTGCGGTGAGGCGCTAGCGGCCGCGCCGCAGCAGGGCGAGCGCCGTCTCGAGTTCGGCGTCGCGGCCCTTCGCGATGTCCGCGGCGGTGCGGCTCACCAGCACGTCGGGCTGCAGTCCCGCGTCCGGCATCTCGCGGTCCGGAAAGCGGGCGATGAGCGGCAGGTCGGCCTCGAGGTGCGAGTTGGGCAGCCGCAGGAAGAAGAACGCCCCGCCGTTGATGCCGCGCTGGTTGCCGCCCGTCGGCTGGCCCACCAGGCGTCCGAGCTTCTCCCGCTGCAGCACCTGCGCGAACTGAAAGGGTGCCGAGCTGTTGCCGGCGCCGACGAGCACCAGCACGCGTCCACCGAACCGCGGCCCGGCCGGCCTGATGACATCGCCGCCGGGCTGGTCGTCGTACTTCGTGAGGCGATAGAGCCCCCTGGCGTCCGGACCCTTCGCCGCCTCGCCCCAGTCCACGAACGAGCGGTCCCAGGTGTCGAGGTACGGCACGAGGTCCGTCGGCGCGCGCCGGTAGCGCACCCAGCGCTCGTACTGCGGCAGCCGCAGCTCCGTCGCCGTGAGGTGGGCCAGGATGGTGTTGCCCACGTCGAGCCCGCCCTCGTTGTCGCGCAGGTCGATGACCAGGCCGCGGACCTGCTTCCGCTCGAAGTCCTCGAACGCCTTCTGCAGCCAGGCCTGCCAGTCCCACTTCGAGTTGTAGAGCGCCCACGTCGGCATGCGCAGCACGGCGGTGCGCGCGTCGGGATAGGTGAGCGTGAAGGCGGCCGTCGTGTCGCTCGACGCGCCCGCTCGGCCGGCCTGGTACGTCGCCAGCCGCTGCTCGTGCGTCTGCGCCTCGACCTCGATGCGCGCGGCGGCCTTCGTGCCCGGTGGGCGCACCTCGAGTCGAAGGCGCGGGCCCGTGCGCGGGAAGAAGAGCGGGTGGTAGATGTCGAATGCCTCCCAGCGGGCGATGCCGGTGACCTCGAGGTTCGCGACGCGCTTGGCGTCGTTGCCGCCGTCGGCGCGCGACGCCTTCATCAGGCTGTCGAGGATGGTCGCGACGGGCACGCCGTCGATGGCGACCACCTCGGCGCCGGCCCGCAGCGCCGGGTCGGACGCGAAGGAGCGGGTGACGATCATGCGCCGGCCCAGCCAGCGGAACTGGAACGGCACGCGCGTCTGGCGCTGGAAGAGCGCCGCGACGACGTCGTCGCGCTGGTTGAAGAAGTTGGCGTAGGTGTGGCCGCACCGGATCTTCGCGAGGAACACCGAGAGCGCGAGGTACGCCTCGCCGAGCGGGCGGTCGCGGCCGTACTCCGACTCCAGCGCCTTGAACGCCGCCTCGAGCTGCTCGGGCGTGTTGTAGCGCAGCAGGCCGGGATGCATCTCGCTGTAGGCGCGACGGAGGATCGTCACGTCGGCGAGGAGCTCCGCGGAGGAGACGACGCGTTCCCGCGCCATCTGCGCGGCCGCGGGCGTGGCCAGCATCACGGCCAGCGCCAGCGCGAACGCGTGCCGCATCAATGGCCTTCGCTGTCGATGGGTGGCAGCCCGTTGCCCAGGCGCGACCGCCGGTAGCCGTAGAAGAAGTAGATGAGCAGCCCGATCACCATCCACACCCCGAAGCCCTTCCACGCCAGCGGCGGCAGCCCGGCCATCGTGAAGAGGCAGGCGGCCGCTCCCAGCGGCGAGACGATCCAGACCAACGGCACGCGGAACGGCCGGGGACGCTCGGGGTCGCGGATGCGCAGCGCCAGCACCCCGACGCAGACGATGGCGAACGCGGCCAGCGTGCCGATGTTGGTGAGGTCGTACGTCGCATCGTCGTCGGCGACGAGGGCGGCCACGGCCACCAGGAGGCCGGTGATGAAGGTCGTGACGTGGGGAACCTTCGTCTTCGGGTGGATCTTCGCCGCCCACTTCGGGAGCAGGCCGTCGCGCGCCATGCCGTAGAAGATGCGCGGCTGGCCGTACTGGAATACGAGCAGCACCGCCGCCATCGAGACGATGGCGCCGAGGGACACCACGAAGCTCGCCCCGGGAAATCCCGCCAGGAGGAGCGCGCGGGCCAGCGGGTCGGAGCCCTTGAGGTCCTGGTACGGCACGAGGCCGGTCGCGACGAGCCCCACGATGACGTAGATCAGCGTGCAGACGGCGAGTCCGCCCAGGATCCCCAGCGGCAGGTTGCGCTGGGGATTCCGCGTCTCCTCGGCGGCCGTCGAGATGGCGTCGAAGCCGATGAACGCGAAGAAGACGATCGCGGCACCCTGGTGGATGCCGCGGAAGCCGTTCGGCGCGAAGGGCGTGTAGAACGAGGTGTCGATGTTCATCACCCCGACCACGACGAACACCGTGAGCACGATCAGCTTGATCGCCACCATGATGTTGTTGGCCCGCGCGCTCTCGCGCACGCCGAGGAGCAGGAGCCAGGTGATCAGCGCCACGATGAGGAACGCCGGCACGTTGAGCATCACCGGGATGCCGGCGATGCGCGGCGCCGCGGCGATGAGCTGCTGCGCCTCAGGCGAGGCGCTCGCCGCCACGTCGTAGTAGCCGTGCGCCAGCCAGCCCGGCACGTGGATGCCCAGCGACGCGAGCATCGAGGTGAAGTAGCTCGACCACGCGATGGCCACCGCGATGTTGCCGATGGCGTACTCGAGGATGAGGTCCCAGCCGATGATCCACGCCACCAGCTCGCCCAGCGTCGCGTAGGAGTAGGCATAGGCGCTGCCCGCCTGCGGGATCATCGCCGCCAGTTCCGCGTAGCAGAGCGCCGCGAGGCCGCAGACGAACCCGAGCAGCAGGAAGGAGAAGACGAGCGCGGGGCCGGCGCCATAGCGCACCACGGTGCCGTCGGCCGCCACCTCGCCCGCCGCCGCCGTGCCGAGGGTGGCGAAGATGCCCGCGCCGATCACGGCGCCGATGGCCAGCATGACGAGGTCGCCGGCGCCGAGTGCCCGCTCCAGTCCCCCCTCGCGGGCCTCGGCGATCGGCTTGCGGCGGAACAGCTGGCTCACGAGGGCTCCGGAATGAGGGTCACTTGCTGGGCAGTTCGAATCCCATCGTCACCGTGCCCGGGACGGCGGCGCCCGACGGGTCGCGCGCCGGCCGGAACCGGAAGGTCAGCATGACATCGCGGAAATACTGGAGGTAGCCGGTGTCGCCGATCGGCGGCTCGACCGCGATGCGATCCACGCGGCCGTCGGGCCGCACCCAGAACGTCACGTCCACGTGCCGGCCCCGGAGCGACTTGGGCGTCTGCCCGAACGGCAGCGCGCCGGCGCTCCAGACGGGCGGCGTGATCGTGCCGCCCTCGCCTCCCGTGCCCGGCCCGCTGCCGGGCCCCGTGCCCGTGCCGGTGCCGCCGCCGGTGCCGCCGCCTGTCCCACCCCCCGTGCCCGGACCCACACCCGGACCCGCACCGGTACCCACGCCCGTGCCGGTGGCGGCGGCGGTGGGCGGAACGGGCGTCGGAATGGAATCGGGAACCGGTCGCGCCGCGGGGACGGGCGGCGGGACCGGCGGTGTAACGATGGCCGGTTTTTCCTCCGGCACGACCACCGGTGATGTCTCGGGTGGTGGCGGCGGAAGTATAAAGACGATCGGTGGACGCCCGCCATCACCGCCACCCCCGCCACCTCCGCCGCCGCCACCGCCGCTCCCCTGCCCGCTCGGATTGCCGGCCGTGGGCACCGGCTCCCACAGCGCCTGGCCCGCCCGCACGGCGAAGAGCCCCAGCAGCAGGTGCCCCGCGACCGAGAGGGCGAGGCCCGTGGCGCGGCGCCGCCGGTCCAGTGGCGGGTCGATGCTGAAGTGGCGGGATGGAGCAGTGGTCACGCGGGGCCGTGTCGGCTCGGTCGAAGGAAGGGACGAAAAGTACACGCGGGCCCGCACATGGTGCGGGCCCGCGTGGCATTGCCGGGAACGACACCCGGCTCAGCGATACGCTTCCTTCGGCGTGAACCCGATGATCTGGATTCCCGCCCCCTTCGCGACGTCCATCGCCTCGACCACGTCCTGGTACTTCCGGTTGAGGCCCGGCTTCACGAAGAGCAGCTTCGCCGGACGCGGATCGAAGATCGCGTGCAGCTGCGTGTCGAGCTGGTCCTTCGGCACCGGCTG
>DASUOW010000260.1:0-3708 GCA_036276435.1 Gemmatimonadales bacterium | reverse complement strand
CGGTACGACAGGCGGTACAGCCCGTAGCTGCCCGCCACCCCGGCGAGCGCCACGGGCAGCCCCGGCAGCACCAGGGCGCCCGCGGCGCCGAGCGCCAGTGCCTTGATACCCACGGCGAACCCCGCGGCCCCGGCACCCAGGCCCGACCCCGCCGCCACCCAGTGGCTGACCATCACGTTCTTCCGCATGCCGGGCCGCAGGTCGGCGTAGACCACCACCTCGGTCGCGCGATCGCCCACCGCACGGAGCGTCATGCGCAGGTCGGCGACCTCGAGCTGGTAGAGGCGATAGGCGAACATGTTCACCGTCCCCCCCGTGCTCGCGATGTCGTTCATGCCGATGCTTCGGTGGAAGTTCATCACGCCGCCATCGAGCGGATGCCCGCCAGTGGTGTCCGCGAGCTGCAGCTCGTACGGATGGGCCGTGACGATCCGGCCGAGGGCCTCGAGCACCCTGGCGGGGGGCGCCTCGACGGTGTGTGCCACCCGCAGGCTCCGGTCGCGCGTGCCGAGAAGCAAGGTCGTCAGCCGTTCCTTCCGATCGCTGGGCGGCGGCGCCGGCGCGGCATCCTGCGACGGCATCTCGGTGAGCGCGAGCTGCACGTACTCCTGCCCGATGCCCACCTCGGCCGCGGCGGACACGACGTCCTGCAGCCGGTAGCTCGCCGTCGCCATGCCGGCCGCCTCGAGCTCCCGCGTGCGCTCCCGGATGCGCGAGGCGGCGTCCTGCTGCAGCTGTGCCGCCCGCAGCCACACCGCCTGCGCCTCCTCGGGGGAGAGGACTCGCGACGCGGGCGTGCCGACGGCCGGCGTACGGTCGGACTCGAGCGCCGCGGTCAGCGCATCGGCCAGCGCCTCGCCCGTCGCGTAGCGCTCGGCGGGCGTCTTGGCGAGGCAGCGGTCGATGACCCGCGCGAGCGCCGCGGGCACGTCGGGCGCCGCCTCGCGCACCGGGGGGGCGGGCTTCGTCGCGTGCGCCACGAGTACGGCCCCCGGCGCATCCGCCGTGAACGGCAGCCGCCCCGCGAGCGCCTGGTAGCCGATCACGCCGAGCGCGTAGAGGTCGCTCCGGCCGTCGACCGGCTCGCCGGTGGCCTGCTCCGGGCTCATGTAGTGCACCGATCCCATCACGCGGCCGTGCTCGGTCAGCGGCGTGGTGCGGTCGTCCCGCGCGATGCCGAAGTCGGTCACGAGCACCCGGCCCGTCGCGCGCTCGAGCATGACGTTCTCGGGCTTCACGTCGCGATGCACCACGCCACGCGCGTGCGAATACGCCAGCGCCCAGGCCACCTCGCGCAGCACGCGCACCGTCTCCGCCGGCGAGAGGCGGCCGCGGTCGCGCAGGTGGTCGGCGAGGTTGCCGCCGTCCACGAAGCCCATCGCGAAGAAGGCGAACCCGTCCGCCTCGGCCGCATGGTGGATCGGGACGATGTTGGGGTGCGAGAGCAGCGCCGCCGTGCGCGCCTCGCGCAGGAAGCGCTCGCGCAGCTCGGGCATGGCGGCCAGGTCGGGCGGCAGCACCTTGAGCGCGACGGCGCGGTCGAGGTTGAGCTCCCGCGCCAGGTACACCACGCCCATGCCACCGCGCCCGAGCTCGCGCTCCAGCCGGTAGCGCCCGTCGAGCGCCGCCGCGAGACCCGGAAGGCCGACGGCATCGCTCATGGCGTGTCCAGGCCGCCGTGCCCGCGCCGGTGCCAGAGGAAGTACACCGGCAACCCGAGCGCCACGATCATCAGCCCGAAGGCGGAGAACTTCCGCTTGTCGGGATCGACGAGCAGCACCACCAGCAGGAAGGCGATGGCCGCGATGTAGAGCGCCGGCACGATCGGGTAGCCGAACGCCCTCACCGGGCGCGGCAGGTCGGGCTGCGTGCGGCGGAAGTTGAACAGCGCCACCGTCGTGAGCAGGTAGAAGATGAGCGCCGCGAAGATCACGTAGTCGAGCAGCTGCCCGTAGGTGCCGGTGAGGCAGAGGAACATCGCCCAGCCGGCCTGCGCCACGAGGCCCACGACCGGCGTGCGATGGACGGGGTGCAGCCGGCCCGCGCCCTCGAGGAAGAAGAGGTGGTCCTTCGCCATGGCGTAGTAGACGCGCGGCCCCGAGAGGATCAGCCCGTTGTTGCAGCCGAACGTCGAGATCAGGATCGCCACCGCCATCATCGTGGCACCCACGGGCCCGAACATCACCTCGAGCGCCGCGGTGCCGACGCGGTCCTGCGTGGCGTGCTGGATGCCGCGCGCCAGCACCGTCGTGCCCTCGGCAGAGCCGCTGAACGGCAGCACGTTGAGGTAGGCGAAGTTGGCGAGGATGTAGAGCGTGCTCACCAGCGCCGTGCCGAAGGCGAGCGCGAGCGGCAGGTTCCTCTTCGGGTTGCGCACTTCCGCCGCGGCGAAGGTGACGTTGTTCCACGCGTCGCTCGAGAAGAGGGAGCCCACCATCGCGGCCCCGATCACCGGCAGCATGGCGAGGCTCCACGAGGCCGTGCCCCAGAAGGCGCCGCGGTTCTCCGCGACCGCCTCGGGCTGCCGGAACACGAAGAGCCCCAGCAGCACCAGCGCCGCCAGCGCGCCGACCTTGGCCACGGTGAAGACGGTCTGGATCTTCGCCCCCAGCGACACGCCGCGCGTGTTGACCCAGGTCAGCAGGACGATCATGACGATCGCCACGACGCGCTGGTTGGAGAGGCCCAGCTCGATGGGCCCGCCCGGCATCGTCACCGAGCCCAGCGGCAGCCACACGTCGGGCGTGATCACGGGCCACAGCACGCCGAGGAACTTGGCGAACGCCACGCCCACGGCCGCGATGGTGCCGGTCTGGATCACCATGAACAGCGTCCAGCCGTACAGGAAGCCCATCGACTTCGTCAGGCCGTCGCGCAGGAAGACGTACTGGCCGCCCGCCTTCGGCAGCATCGCCGCCAGCTCGGCGTAGCTCAGCGCGCCGGCCAGCGTCATCAGGCCGGTGATGATCCACACCAGCATCAGGCCGCCCGGCCCCCACGCCGCCACCTGCCGGCCGATGTCGGCCGAGACGATGAAGATGCCCGACCCGATCATCGAGCCCACCACGAGCGAGATCGCCGCGGCGGGCCCGATGCCCTGGATGAACTGGTCGGTGGAGGAGGGAGCGGTGTCGGGCGCGGGGGTGGTCGTCGAGGTCATGGACGCGGGGGTTCGAGCTTCTCGGGCGGTCGCGCCGCCGGGGCGGCCGGCGGCGGCTGCGTGGCCTTCACCGCCTCGTCCACCACCGCCTGGCCGGCGGCCGCGATGCCGCGCATGACGCGGCTGGCGCTGTCCATCAGTCCCATCGTGCCGGAGATGGCCTGGATGGGGAGCTTGCCGGCGCGCATCGTGTCCTCGACCGTCTCGGTGATCTTGGCGAGGATGCCGGTCGGGCGCTGGCGGGCCGCGTAGCGGCTCTCGAGGAACTCGACGAAGTCGAGCACCTGGTAGCCCTTGTCGTCGTCGAGGGTCTCGAGCGCGCGCAGGATGCGCTGCTTGAGCAGGTCGTTCATGGACATGGAGCCTCCTCCAGTGGCGCACTTACGGCGCGCCCGGCTGAAAAGTGTCGCCGTGGGGAGGCCGGCGCCACCGGCCCGTGCGTCAGACCCGCGAAACGAGATCGGCGCCCCCGCCGGCGTCGCGTTCCTCGCTCGGCGCCGTGGGACGGGGGGAGAGCAGGAACCGGAGGGCGATGGGCGCGAGGAAGG
>DASUOW010000259.1:0-6304 GCA_036276435.1 Gemmatimonadales bacterium | reverse complement strand
GGTGCTCTCGAGCGTGCTGGTGAACCTGCGCCGCTGCGTGGAGAAGGCGGGCTACGTGGTGGGCGAGTTCGTGCTCGAGCCGCTGGCCGCCTCGCTGGCGGTGCTGACGATGGACGAGCGCGAGCTGGGCTGCGCCATCGTCGAGCTGGGCGGTGGCTCCACCAACGTCGCGGTGTTCCACAAGGGCAAGATCCGCCACACCGCCTCGCTGCTCTGCGCCGGCGGGCACGTCACCAACGACATCGTGCACGGGCTGCAGGTCACCCAGGCCGACGCCGAGCGGCTCAAGGAGCGCTACGGCGCGGCGTACGAGCCGCTGGTGCCCGACAGCGACGTGGTGGAGCTCGCCGGCACGCCGGGCACGGGCCCGCGCAGCGCCCAGCGGCGCCTGCTCGCCCACATCATGCACATGCGCATGATGGAGACCCTCGAGTACTCCCTCGACGAGATCACGCGCGCCGGGTTCCATCAGCAGCTTCCCGCCGGTATCATCCTTACCGGTGGCGGAGCCATGGCGCCTGGCATCGTGGAACTCGCGCGCGAGGCGTTCGTGATGCCCGTGCGCGTCGGCATTCCGGGGCAGGGTCTGCGCGGATTGTCCGACAGTCTCGAATCTCCCCGCATGGCCGTGCCCGCCGGGCTGCTGCTGTACGGGGCCCGGCAGGAGCTTTCGGGTGCGTTCGGGACCGGCACCCGCCGCAATCGTGCCGTCGAGAAGTTCGTCACTCCCGTCAAGCGCTGGCTCCAGGACTTCTTCTGAGGAGGGACACTCCGTGTCCGGAATGATCTTCGAATTCGAGGAAGCCGGCCAGTCGCTGCACGCGCGCATGAAGGTCGTGGGCGTCGGCGGCGGTGGCGGCAACGCGGTCAACCGCATGATCGACGAGCAGCTCACGGGCGTCGACTTCATCTCGGTGAACACCGACTCGCAGGCGCTCAGCCGCTCCAAGGCGCCCTCCCGCATCCAGATCGGCAAGCGGCTCACGCGCGGCCTCGGCGCCGGCGCCCGGCCCGAGATCGGGCGGCAGGCCATCGAGGAGGACCGCGAGGAGGTCATGGAGTCGCTCCGCGGCGCCGACATGGTCTTCGTGACGTGCGGCATGGGCGGCGGCACCGGCACCGGGGCGGCGCCCGTCATCGCCGAGCTGGCGCGCGAAGTCGGCGCCCTCACGGTGGGCATCGTGACCCGGCCGTTCCAGTTCGAGGGCCGCAAGCGGATGCTGCAGGCCGAGATGGGCATCACCGAGATGCGCAAGAACGTGGACACGATGATCGTCGTCCCGAACGAGCGCCTGCTCGCCATCGTGGGGAAGGGCACCCAGTTCCTCGACGCCCTCAAGAAGGCCGACGAGGTGCTGCTGCACGCCACGCAGGGCATCTCGCGCCTGGTGACCACCACCGGGATCATCAACGTCGATTTCGCCGACGTGCGCACCGTCATGCAGAACGGCGGCGCGGCGCTGATGGGCACCGGCATCGGCCGGGGCGAGAACCGCGCCCTCGAGGCCGCGCAGCAGGCCATCTCGAGCCCCCTGCTGGACAACGTGTCGATCTCGGGCGCGTCGGCGGTGCTGCTCAACATCGTGGGCGGCGACGACCTGACGCTCGGCGAGGCCACCCAGATCAGCGAGATCGTGCACGACGCCGTGGGCGAGGACGCCGAGATCATCTTCGGCGCGGGCAACGACCCGGCCATGCACGGCGAGATCCGGGTCACCGTCATCGCCACCGGGTTCGACCGCACCCGCGAGGACGCCAAGGGCGCCAACATCATCAGCTTCCCGGCCAAGCGCCGGGAGGAACGACCGCTGGCGCCGGTGGTAAACCCACCCATGACCACCACGGCCTCGACCCCGGCGCCGGTACCGTCGATGACCCCGGTGCGCCCGGCGAAGCCGGCGCCCGTGGCGGACGTGCCCGACATGGAAATCCCGACCTTCATCCGGCGGCAGATGGACTGATGCGGTTCCGGGTGCTGTACGGACTCGCCGTGCTCGTCACGGCATCGGTGTTCGCCCTGACCGGTCGCTGGCCGTGGCACCGGATCAGCGGCACGCCGATGCCGGTCGCGGCGTTCCGGATGGCGCGGCCGGAGCCCGTGCTCTTCGAGACCCGGGACACCCTGCGACGCGGGGAGACGGTCACCACCCTCTTCGCCCGGCACGGACTGAACGACGGCGACGTGGACGGGCTGGCCCGGGTGCTGGACCTGCGCCGCCTGCGCGCGGGCCTCGTGTTCCACCTGCGGAAGTCGCTCGAGGACTCGGTGGCGCAGGAGATCGCCGTCCGGACCGGCCCGGAGCAGCGCGTGCGGCTCCTGAGGGTGGCGGACGGCTGGAACGCCCGCACCGAGGCCATCCGGTGGCAGCCCCAAATCATCCGCGCCGAGGGATTGATCGACAACTCGCTCTACGCGGCCCTCGACGGCAGCATCACGGACGACATCCTCAAGGGCCCCGAACGGCAGCGGCTCGCCTGGGACATCGCCGATGTCTTCGCCTGGCAGCTGGACTTCACCCGCGACGTTCAGCCCGGTGACAGGTTCCGCCTCGCGCTCGAGCGGCTCGTCTCGGACGAGGGCGAGGTGCGGTTCGGTCGCCTGCTCGCCGCGGAGCTCGAGGTGAGCAACCGCAAGCTGACCGCCTTCCGCTTCGTCAACGGGGAGACGGCCGCCTTCTACGACGCCGACGGCAAGTCGCTCCGGCGCTCCTTCCTGCGGGCCCCGCTCGAATTCCGGAGCGTGTCGTCTCGCTTCTCCAGTGCTCGGTTGCATCCCATCCTCGGCATCCTGCGGCGGCACGAGGGCACCGATTACGCCGCGCCGCCGGGCACGCCGGTGCTGGCCGCGTCGGATGGCGTGGTGGTACGTGCCGGATGGTCGGGCGGCTACGGGAACCTCGTCGAGCTGAAGCATCGCAACGGCGTGACCACCCGGTACGGGCATCTCCGCAGTTTCGCATCTTCCGTTCGAGCCGGCACGGAAGTGCTTCAGGGCCAAGTGGTTGGCTTCGTCGGTTCAACCGGTTTGGCAAGTGGACCACACCTGCACTACGAGTTCCGGGTGGACGGTGTCCCGCGGGATCCCACCAGGGTGCAGATGGGCGGCGGCACCCCGATCGACGCCGCGCTGCGCCCGGCGTTCGAGCTCGAGCGCGACCGCATGCAGGGCTTCCTCGACGGCACCTCGTCGATCGTCGCGCCGGCCCCGTCGGTGACCCCGGTGCCGTCGGCGCCGGTCGCCGCCGCCAACTGAGCTTCGGCGCCACGGCGCCGTCCACCCGTGGACATCCTCCCCGCCATCGACATCCGCAAGGGTCGTGTCGTCCGCCTGAGTCAGGGCGAGGCGGCGCGCGAGACCGTCTACGCGGACGATCCGGTGGCGCAGGCCGAGCTGTTCCTGGCGGCCGGCGCGAGGTGGCTTCACGTGGTGGATCTCGATCGTGCCTTCGGGGACGGGAGCAACGTGGCGACCGTCGGCCGCATCGCGCGGGCGGCCGAGGGACGGGCCTGCGTGCAGTACGGCGGTGGCCTCAGGACCCTGGACGCCATCTCCGAGGCGCTCGATGCCGGGGTGACTCGGGCGGTGATCGGGACGGCGGCGGTGAGCGATCCCGCGCTCGTGGCGCGCGCCGTGGCGGCCCATGGCGCCCCGTGGCTCGCCGTCGGGCTCGACGCGCGGGAGGGCAAGGTCGCGGTGCGAGGCTGGACCGAGTCGTCGGGCCTGACGCTCGTCGAGGTGGCCCAGCGAGTCGTCGATGCGGGGGCCCGGACCCTCGTCTACACCGACATCGCCCGCGACGGCATGCTGAGCGGCCCCGACCTCGCCGGCTGCACGGCGCTGGCACAGCTCGGCGTCGGCGTCATCGCGTCGGGCGGCTTCGCCACCCTGGCCGACGTGCGCCGCGCCGCCGACTCGGGCGTCGCGGGTGCCATCCTGGGGCGCTCGCTCTACGAGCGCACCATCGACCTCGCCGAGGCGCTGGCCCACGCCTGAGCGGCCGTCGGTGAAACACCGGCCGGCCCGCCCGACGTAGATTCCCGCGTGCTCGCACTCCTCGCCGTCCTCGCCGCCGTCGCCCTCGCCGCCTTCACGTACTTCCGGCTGGAGCGGCTCGACCGCCGCGCCATCGGGCCGTTCGCGCTCCGCGCGCTGGCGGGCAGCGCCCTTGCCCTGCTGCTGGTGAACCCGAGCTGCGCCGCCCGTCCGGCGGCGCGACCGCCGCTGGTGCTGCTCGACGGCTCCCTGAGCATGGCGCAGCGGCCCGAGGCGTGGCGCGACGCACGCGCGCGCGCCGATTCACTGGGCGAGGTGCGGCTCTTCGGCGACGACGGCCCGGCCGATTCGCTGCCCACGCGGGGGCGCTCACGCCTGGGCCCGGCGCTCCGCGCCGCGGCGGCGCTCGATCGCCCGGTGGTGGTGATCACCGACGGTGAACTCGAGGACGTCGCCGAGATTCCCGCCGACCTGATGCTGCGTCCCGCCGTCGAGCTGCGTGCGCGCGACCGCGCGGCCGACGTGGCGCTCGTGTCCGTGGACGCGCCGTCGCGCCTCACCGTCGGGGACTCGCTGCGGCTCGAGGTGACGGTGCGCGCCGCGGGCGTCGCGCCAGACAGCGTGGTGGTGGAGGTGCTGTTCGACGATGCCGAGCGCTCGCGCCTCGCGCGCCGCGCCGTGCGCCTGCGCGACGGCGAGGGGCGCGCCACGCTGCGCGCCGCGACCCGCGGCCTCGTGCCGGGCGAACACGTGCTCGCCGTGCGCCTCGTCGACGTCGCCGACGGCGAGGCGCGCACCGACGTGCGCCTCGCGCACCTCACGCTGGTGGAGACCCCCGGCATCGTGCTCGTGGCCGATCCGGGCGACTGGGACGCGCGCTTCCTGTTCCGCGCCGTGCGCGACGTGGCGCAGCTGCCGCTGCGGGGCTACGTGCGCCTGGGCGACGGCTGGCGCAGCATGGCCGACCTCGCCGTGGTGAGCAACGACGTGGTACAGCGCGCCGTGCGCGGCGCCGACCTCGTGATCGCGAAGGGCACGGCGGCGGGGCTCGTAGCGAAGTCGCCGGCGCGAGGCGTCTGGCTCTGGCCCAGCGGCGCCACCGGCCCGGTCGAGGCCGCCGACTGGTACCTCGCGCCCACGCCGTCGTCGCCGCTGGCGGGTGCGTTCGCGGGACTGCCGGTGGACTCGTTCGCGCCGGCCGTCCAGCTCACGGCGCAGGACGTTCCCGGCGGCGCGTGGACCGCGATGACCGCGCAGGCCGGGCGCCGTGGAGCCCAGCGGCCGGCCTGGTTCGGCTACGAGACGGGACGCCGCCGGCGCGTCGTGACCGCCGCTGACGGGCTCTGGCGCTGGTCGTTCCGCGGCGGCGCCTCGGAGCAGGCGTCTCGCGGCCTCGTGGCCTCGACCGTGAGCTGGCTGCTCGGCGCGGCGGACTCGAGCACGGCGCCGGCGCGCCTCGTGCGCGCGGTGGCACAGCAGGGCCGGCCGCTCGTGTTCGAGTGGAGCGGCGCGGGTGCGCCGCAGTCACTGCCGGTGTCGTGGAACGGGGCGGCGTCGGGCAGCGACTCTTTGCGCTTCGACGGCGCGGGCCGCGCGGAGCTGCGGCTCGCGCCCGGCACCTATCGCTATCGTCTCGCGGGCGCCAACGAGGGGGTGGCGGCCGTCGAGGAGTACTCCGACGAGTGGCTCCCGCGGCCCGTCGCGCTGGCGGCGCAGGATGGCGCCCCGGCCCTCGGCCGCGAGCGCCGAGCGGCGCGCGACTGGCCCTGGCTCCTCGGCCTCGCGGTGCTCGCCCTCTGCGGCGAGTGGCTCGTGCGGCGACGGCTCGGACTCCGCTGAACGGGTATCTTTCCCAGATGACCTTCGGACGTGTAGGCGAGAAGAAACTCGGCCTCTGGGGCCGCATCAAGCGCGTCATGCTCACCGACGTGGGCGCGCTCGTGCGCGGCCTCAAGGCCGCCGACCTCGAGGAACTCGAGCGCACCCTGCTCGAGGCCGACTTCGGCGTGCCCGCCACCATGGAACTCGTCGAGGCGATGGAGGAAGGGGTCCGCGCCGGCCGGCTCAAGACCTCCGACGACCTGCGGAACGCGCTCGTGTCGCGCCTCGCCGACATGCTGAGCGGCTACTCGGACCCGGCAAGCATCACGCGATCCGACGAGGGCATCACGGTGGTGCTGGTGATGGGCGTGAACGGCACCGGCAAGACCACCACCTGCGCCAAGCTCGCCAGACGGCTGCAGCGGGAAGGCCGCAAGGTGCTGCTCGCCGCGGCGGACACCTACCGGGCGGGCGCCATCGCGCAGCTCG
>DASUOW010000258.1:0-3380 GCA_036276435.1 Gemmatimonadales bacterium | reverse complement strand
GGTTGACCGTGACGGCGCGTTCATTCTGCGCGTCCAACCTAGGAATTGCGGTATATCGACGAAATTCGTACTTGTACGGGAGGGTATCAGGTCGACTACGGAGAATTGGCCCGATATCCCGGTTCTTGGAAACGATTCACGTCGGGCTTAGATCTCCTTCATCATGTCCGCATCGTCGGAGCCCCAGCGCGAGCCGCTCAGCCGCTCGGTCGAGGATTACCTGAAGGCCATCCACCGGCTCTCGGTGGACGGTCGTCCCGCGTCCACCACGCAGATCGCCGACGCGCTGGCGGTGGCACCGCCGTCCGTCACCGGCATGGTGAAGCGGCTGTCGGAACAGGGGCTCCTGACCCACGAGCCCTATCGCGGCGTCACCCTCACCGACCTCGGACTGCGCGAGGCGCGCCGCGTGATCCGGCGGCATCGGCTCATCGAGTCGTACCTGGTGGGATTCCTGGGCTACACGTGGGACAGCGTGCACGACGAGGCCGAGCGGCTCGAGCACGCCGTCTCCGATGCCCTCGTCGAGCGCATGGCGGTGGCCCTCGGCCACCCGGAGGTGGATCCGCATGGCGATCCCATCCCCGACGCGCAGGGCGCGCTGGCGCACGTGGCGCTGACGCCGCTGGCCGCGCTGCCCGTGGGCACCGACGCGGCCGTGCGCCGCGTCGCGACCAACGACGCGGAGCGGCTCCGCTTCCTCGCGGGCGCCGGACTCGTGCCCGGCGCCCGTGTGCGCGTGGTGGATCAGCAGCCGTTCGAGGGACCGACGACGGTGGCGCTCGCCGAAGGCGAGCAGGTGGTGGGACGGGAGATGTCGCGCCTCGTCGAGTGCGAGGCGCTGCCCGATGTCACCGGGTCTTCGACAGCGCGTCCTTGATCGCGTCGATGGACCGGATGACGTACGGATCCTCGCCGTTGAGCGCCGCGAGGTAGAGCGACACGAAGTCGCCGAGCAGCGCGAGGCTCAGCATGCGGGCGAGCAGGGTGGCCCCCTCGGCGCGGACGCGGCGCACCGCCGTGGCGCCGCCGATGAGCCGCTCCGTCACCTCGGCGCGCAGGCGCATCCGGTCGCGCTCGGCGCCGTCCTCCAGGATCAGCGTCGCCCAGCGGCTCACGCCGATGCGGGTGGCGCCCTCCCAGCCGATGATCTCGTTGTGGTTGAGCTCCGGGAACACGTGCGTCAGCACGATCTGCTTCGCGTTCTCGTTCAGCTGCCCGCGCCAGCGCCCCGCCACCACCGACTGCCAGCCGCCCAGGCCGTACACCACGCCGAACGCGCCGTGGAGGTGGGCCGCAAGCTGCTTCGCCTCGTTGTCCGCGAACGGCACCTCGCGGCGCCACCCCGCGAGGCGGGCCTCGCAGTGCGCGGCCGCCCCCGCGATGTCCTGCGCGGGCAGGAGGCTGAGGCGTGACGCCGCGACGAGTACCGGCACCAGCATGAAGCCCATCGCCGTTCGCGGCGGCTGCCCGCCGGGGATCGTCACCACCGGCACGCCGTCGAACTCCGCCTGGCGCGCCAGCTCCCCGCCGCTCGTCACCGCGATGATGCGTGCCCCGCGCCGGCGCGCATCCGCGTAGGCGGACAGCGTCTCCTCGGTATTGCCGGAGTAGCTCGTCACGAACACCAGCGAGTCCACGCCCACGAAGTGGGGCAGGGTGTAGTCGCGGTTCACGAGGCACGGCACGCTGCCCTCGGCCTCGAACAGCGCCCGCGTGAAGTCCCCACCCGCCGCCGATCCGCCGAGGCCCGTGATCACCACCAGCCGCACGCCCTCGCCCGAGAATGGGATCGTGGCCGCGTCGGCGATGCGGAGGGCCTCGCGGCACTGATCGGGAAAGCGGGCGGCGAGGTCGTAGATGCCCCGCGGGTCGAGGCGGGTGCTGAACGACGGGTCGTCGAGGCGGGCTGCGTAGGAATCGGTCACGGAACCGGGGGTTCGGGGTGTCTGGGTTCGGAAAGGCACACTACCGGGTCAGCAAGCCCAAGGCCACTACTTGATATTTAGCCACGACTAAATAATGTTTATGCGGTTGCTATACCCTGTCTCACGTGTGTGGTGGAGCCTCATGCTCGATCCGCTGGTTGCCCTCGCCGTCTTCACGCTTGTGGTCCTGCTGCTCGGCCTCGTGTTCTGGCCGGGTACCGGCGTCCTGGCGCGCGCCGCCCGGCGCGCATCGCAGAACGAGCGCGTGCGGGTGGAGGACGCCATCAAGCACTGCCTCACGGTGGAGGCCACCGGCCGGCGCGCCACGCTCGAGAGCCTGGCCGGCGCGCTGGAGATCCCACGCGGCGAGGCGGCACGCCTCGCCGAGCGGCTCGCGGAGCTCGATCTCGCGCTGGCGGAGGACGGTGCGCTCGCGCTCACCGATGCCGGTCGCCAGTGGGCGCTCCGCATCGTGCGGTCGCACCGACTGTGGGAGCGCTATCTCGCCGACCGCACGGGCGTGGAGCCGGGGGAATGGCACGCCGAGGCCGAGCGTCTCGAGCACCAGTTGAGCGAGGCCGACGCCGAGCGTCTCTCGGCGATGATGGGCCACCCGCTCGTCGACCCGCATGGCGACCCGATCCCCACGGCGAGCGGCGACCTGCCCGCCGTGAGTGGCATCGCGTTGCCGAGCCTGCTGCCCGGCACGAGCGCGCGTGTCACGCACGTGGAGGACGAACCCGCCGAGACGTATCACCGCCTCGTGCGCGCGGGCCTCACGCCGTCGGCCGTGCTCACGCGGCTACCGGCGCCGGGCAACCGGGTGCGCATCCGGCTCGAGGGCGTCGAGCACGAGTTCGATGCGCTCGCCGCGGGCGGCGTCACCGTCGAGCCGCTCGCCGAGGGGGAGGACGCCGATACCCACATCGCGCACGCCACGCTGGCCTCGCTCGCGCCGGGCGCCTCGGCGCGCGTGCTGCGGCTCGCGCCCGCCTGTCAGGGGCCGCAGCGTCGCCGCCTGCTCGACCTCGGCGTGGTGCCTGGGACGGTGATCACCGCCGAATTCGCGAGCGCCGCCGGCGATCCGGTGGCGTACCGCATTCGCGGGGCGCTGATCGCGCTGCGCCGGCGGCATGCCGAATGGATCGTGATCGAGCCAATGGACGGGGAGGTGGCGGCATGAGCCCGGCCACCTTCGCGCCGCGGCCGAAGAAGGCGGCGCCGGAGCTCGTGCAGCTCGGCGTGCGCGGCGGCACGCGGCACGACATCCTCGTGGCGCTCGCCGGCAATCCCAACACCGGCAAGAGCACCGTCTTCAACGCGCTCACCGGGCTCCGGCAGCACACCGGCAACTGGCCCGGCAAGACGGTCACGCGCGCGGAGGGCACCTTCTCGCACGCCGGGAAGCGCATCCGCATCGTGGACCTGCCGGGCACCTACTCGCTGCAGGCG
>DASUOW010000257.1:0-8984 GCA_036276435.1 Gemmatimonadales bacterium | reverse complement strand
CTGCGGGCGCTCGCACAGCCCGGCATCCCGGCGCTCGCGGCACTCCTGATCCTCGCCGCCGTCCTGGGCAAGCAGGCCTGCGCTCTCGGTGCCCTGGGCGGCCGTCTCGACTCGCTGAGCGTGGGCATCGGGATGATCCCGCGCGGCGAGGTGGGCCTCATCTTCGCGAGCCTCGGGCTCACGCTCACCATCGGCGGCAGGCCCGTGGTGGATGCCTCGCTCTACGCCGCGCTCGTGGCCATGGTGCTCGCGACGACGGTCATGACCCCCCCGCTCCTCGCCTGGAGCATGCGGCGCGGGGGCCCCGCCCTGCCCGCCACGACGGAATTCCCGGCGGAACGCCGAGTCGGCTGAGCGCCGTCCGCGCTTGCGGCGGCGCGGGCGAGTCGATTTACTAGGACATCCCTTTCCCCGCTGCCATGGCCCTGAACCGCAAGAGCCGCCTCGTCACCGAAGGTGACGCCCGCGCCCCCAACCGCGCCATGCTGCGCGCCGTCGGCTTCGGCGACGGCGACTTCACCAAGCCCATCGTCGGGATCGCGAGCGGCTACAGCACCATCACGCCGTGCAACGCGGGCCTCGACGGTCTCGCGCGCCGGGCCGAGACGGCCCTCCGGACCGCCGGGGCGATGCCGCAGCTCTTCGGCACCATCACGGTGAGCGACGGCATCTCGATGGGCACCGAGGGCATGAAGTACTCGCTCGTCTCCCGCGAGGTCATCGCCGACGCCATCGAGACGGTGTGCGGCGCGCAGAGCATGGACGGCGTCGTCGCCATCGGCGGCTGCGACAAGAACATGCCCGGCGCCATGATCGCGATGGCGCGCATGGACATCCCCGCCGTGTTCGTCTACGGCGGCACCATCAAGCCGGGCCACCTGCACGGCCGCGACCTGACGGTGGTCAGCGTGTTCGAGGCGGTGGGCCAGCACGCGGCCGGGACGATCGACGACGCCGAGCTCGAGGCGGTGGAGAAGCACGCCTGCCCCGGGGCCGGCAGCTGCGGCGGCATGTTCACCGCCAACACCATGTCGAGCGTCTTCGAGGCGATGGGCATGAGCCTGCCCGGCTCCTCCACCATGGCCGCCGAGGACGCCGAGAAGGCCGAGAGCGCGGCGCGCTCCGCCGAGGCGGTGGTGGAGTGCATCCGGAGCGGTCTCACGCCACGCCGGATCCTCACCCGGCAGGCGTTCGAGAACGGCATCGCCGTCTGCATGGCGCTCGGCGGATCCACCAACGCGGTGCTTCACCTGCTCGCGATCGCGCACGCGGCCGACGTGCCGCTCACCCTCGACGACTTCGAGGCCATCCGCAAGCGCGTGCCGGTGCTCTGCGACCTCAAGCCGTCGGGCAAGTACGTCGCCACCGACCTGCACCGCGTGGGCGGCGTGCCCGTGGTCATGAAGATGCTCCTCGCCCAGGGGCTGCTGCACGGCGACTGCCTCACCGTCACGGGCCGGACGATCGCGGAGAACCTCGCGACCATCTCCGAAATCCCGCCCACGGGCCAGGACGTGATCCGCCCCTGGGGCACGCCGCTGTACGAGGAAGGCCACCTCGCCGTGCTGCGCGGCAACCTCGCGCCCGAGGGCGCGGTGGCGAAGATCAGCGGCGTGAAGGTGCCGGTCATGCGCGGCCCGGCGCGCGTGTTCGAGTCGGAGGAGACGTGCCTCGCGGCGATCCTCGCGGGCCGCATCGCACCCGGCGACGTGATCGTGATCCGCTACGAGGGCCCCGTGGGCGGGCCGGGCATGCGGGAGATGCTCGCGCCCACGTCGGCCATCATCGGCGCGGGGCTCGGGGATTCGGTGGGGCTCATCACCGACGGACGCTTCTCCGGTGGCACGTACGGCATGGTGGTGGGCCACGTGGCGCCGGAAGCCGCCGTGGGCGGCCCCATCGCACTCGTCGAGGAGGGCGATCCGATCATCATCGATGCGCGCCGGTTGCTGCTCGCCATCGACCTGCCCGACGCGGTCCTCGCCGAGCGGCGGAGCCGCTGGGCGCCCCGCGCGCCGCGCTACACGCGAGGCGTGCTGTCGAAATACGCGAAGCTCGTCACCAGCGCGAGTCGGGGGGCCGTCACCGACCCCTGACGCGAAACGGGGCGCCTCGATCGAGGCGCCCCGTCGCTCACCTGGCCCGGAGGCAGCTCAGGGCTTCTCGGCCGCTTCCTTGGCCTGCTTCTCGGCCTCCTTGCGGGCCTTTTCGGCTTCCTTCGCCGCCTTCTCCTCGGCCTTCCGCTGTTCCTCGGCGGCCTTCTTGGCGGCCTTCTCCTGCTCCTTCGCCGCCTTCTCCTTGCTCTTGTCGACGCGCGGCGTCACGGTGAGATCCACCGGGACGCCGCCGTAGGCGCCCTGGACCCGGATCTCGAAGATGGCCGTCGTGCCCACGTCGATGATCCAGCTGCGGCCGCCGTCGATCTGGGGCCCCATCATGCCCTCGCGGATCTGGGGCATCTGCACGCCGCCCATGACCGGCCTGAGCTGCAGCTGCTGCGCACCGGCACGGTTCGTCTCCGCCAGATACTTGACCCCCCCGCACAGCAGGACCCGCACATTGTCGGCGGAGCTGTTGAACGAGGCGCGAAACGCCTGGGGCGGCGCGGCCTCCGTGCAGGCGCCCGCCGGCACCTCCAACGGGTTGCCCTGGGCCGCGAGCGGCATGGGTGCGCCGGCCAGCAGCGAGAGTGCGAAGATCCTGCGAAGCATTGTGCGCGATCCTGAATGGGAAGGAGGAAAAGTACGGCGTCCCGCCGCCGGACACTACTGGCGGTCGGTTCAGGCGCGGGCGAGGGCCGGCGCATGCTCCCGGACCGCCCGGGCGATCTCCGTCCCGATCTCCGCCGTGGAGACGGTCGCCTCGCCGGGCGCCGCGATGTCCGCGGTCCGGAGCCCCTGGTTCAGCACGCGGTCCACCGCGAACTCGATCGTGTCGGCGGCCTCGGCGAGCCCCAGGCTGTGGCGCAGCATCATGGCGCCGGAGAGGATCGCCCCGATGGGGTTGGCGATGCCCTTCCCCGCGATGTCGGGCGCCGAGCCGTGGATGGGCTCGTACAGGCCGGGGCCGTCGCCGAGCGAGGCGGACGGCAGCAGGCCGAGCGAGCCGGCCAGCACCGCCGCCTCGTCGCTGAGGATGTCGCCGAACATGTTGTCCGTGAGCACCACGTCGAACGCCGCCGGCGTCGCCACGAGGCGCATCGCGAAGATGTCCACGTACTGGTGGTCGAGCCGGACGGCGGGATGGTCCTTCGCGATCCGTACCACCGTCTCGCGCCACAGCTGCGATACTTCGAGCACGTTCGCCTTGTCCACCGACGTGACGAGGCCGCGCCGCTCCGCCGCTGCCTTGAATGCCACCTTCGCGATCCGCTCGATCTCGGTGACGTCGTACGTGAGCGTGTTCACCGCGCGCGAGCCGTACCGGCCCCGGGGCTCCCCGAAGTAGAGTCCGCCGGTGAGCTCGCGCACGATCAGCACGTCGACGCCCTGCAGGAGCTCGGGCCTGAGTGGTGAGCGGCTCGCGAGCACCGGCCGCGCGCGCACCGGGCGCAGGTTCGCGTAGGCGCCCAGCAGGCTCCGAAGCCCGAGCAGCGCCGCCTCCGGCCGCTGGTCGCGCGGGGCGCGGTCGAGGGAGGGATCGCCCACCGCGCCGAGGAGCACGGCGTCGGCGTCGGCGACGGCGGTGCGCGTCGCGGCGGGAAACACGTGGCCCGTGGCGTGGTACGCCGACGCGCCGATGAGGTGCTGCTCGAAGCGCAGCGACGCACCCGCGCGAGCCGCCGCGGCCGTCAGCACGCGCTCGGCCTCGCGCGTCACCTCGGGCCCGATGCCGTCGCCCGGCAGGACCGCGATCCGGAAGTCCGTCATGCCACCCCCTCCATGGCACGCTGCCGCTCGTAGGCCGCGATGTGCGCCTCGAGCTTGAGCGTGCGGCCGATCTCGTCGAGCCCCTCGAGGAGCATCGCGCGCCGGTAGGCGTCCATCGTGAACGTCGCGTGGAATCCCTGCGGGCCGGTGACCACGCACCGCTCGAGGTCCACCGTGAGCTCCAGCGACCCGGCCCCGCCCAGCTGCAGCAGGCGCTCCACCTCGCCGGCCGCGAGCACCACGGGCAGCAGCCCGTTCTGGCAGCAGTTGCCGAAGAAGATATCGGCGAAGGACGGGGCGATGACGGCGCGGAAGCCGTAGTCGCCAAGTGCCCAGGGCGCGTGCTCCCGCGACGAGCCGCAGCCGAAGTTCTCGCCGGCCACGAGGATCGTGGCGCCCTGCGCCTCGGCCCGGTTGAGTTCGAAGCCGGCTTGCTTTCGCCAGTCATGGAACAGGAACTGGCCGAAGCCGCTCCGCTCGATGCGCTTCAGGAACTGCTTCGGGATGATCTGGTCGGTGTCGACGTTGGCGCGTGGCAGCACCGCGGCGCGACCCGTGTGGGTCCGGAATGGCTGCATCAGGTCCTCGGGAATCCGAGCGGAGGACGGAGAACCGGCGGAGCCCCGCAGTGCATCGCCCCGACCGGCTCCCGCCCACCGCTCACAGGAGTGCTCGCGCGTCCACCAGGCGGCCCTCGACCGCGGCGGCCGCTGCCATCACCGGGCTGAGCAGGTGCGTGCGCCCGCCACGCCCCTGCCGTCCCTCGAAGTTCCGGTTGGAGGTCGAGGCGCAACGCTCGCCCGCGCCCAGGATGTCCTCGTTCATGCCGAGGCACATCGAGCAGCCGCTGTTGCGCCACTCGAACCCGGCCTCCAGGAAGATGCGGTCGAGGCCCTCGGCCTCCGCCTCGGCCTTCACGCGCTGGGAACCGGGCACCACCATCGCGCGCACCCGGGAGGCCACGCGCTTTCCCCGGATCACGTCGGCGGCGGCCCGCAGGTCCTCGAGGCGCGCGTTGGTGCACGATCCGATGAAGACGCGGTCCACCGCGAGCCCCTCGAGCGGCGTGCCGGCCGTGAGCCCCATGTACTCGAGCGCGCGCTCGGCCGCCTCGCGATCGGCCTCGCTGCCGAAGTCGCCGGGACTCGGCACGTGGCCGGTGATGGCGGCGACCATGCCGGGATTCGTACCCCACGTGACTTGCGGCGCGAGGCGCTCCACGTCGAGTTCCACGACCCGGTCGAACGTGGCGCCCTCGTCGGTGCGGAGCGCCCGCCAGCGGCCGAGTGTCGCGTCCCACTTGTCGCCCGTGGGCACGCGGGGCCGGCCCGCGAGCCACGCGAACGTCGTCGCGTCGGGTGCGACCATGCCGGCGCGGGCCCCGCCCTCGATCGACATGTTGCAGATGGTCATGCGGCCCTCCATGGAGAGCTCGCGGATGGCGCTGCCCGCATACTCGATGGCGTAGCCCGCCGCCCCCCCGGTGCCGATCTTCCCGATCAGCGCCAGGATCATGTCCTTGGCCGTCACGCCCGCCGGCCGCCGGCCCTCGAAGCGCACCTCCATCGTCTTCGGCTTCGACTGCACCAGGCACTGCGTGGCGAGCACGTGCTCCACCTCGCTGGTGCCGATGCCGAAGGCGAGCGCGCCGAACGCCCCGTGCGTCGAGGTGTGCGAGTCGCCGCAGACGATCGTCATGCCCGGCTGTGTGGCGCCGAGCTCGGGCCCGATGACGTGCACGATGCCCTGCTCCGCCGAGCCGAGGTCGTAGAACCGGATCCCGGCGTCGCGCACGTTGTCCACCAGCGTCCGCACCTGCGTCGCCGAGATCGGATCGGCGATGGGCAGCGACCGGTCGCCGGTGGGCACGTTGTGGTCCACCGTGGCGAGCGTGAGGTCGGGCCGCCGCACCGTGCGGCCCGCGAGCCGCAGGCCCTCGAACGCCTGCGGCGACGTCACCTCGTGCACGAGGTGCAGGTCGATGTAGAGCAGCGCGGGCCCGCCGGGCTCCTCGTGAACGACGTGCGCCGCCCAGACCTTCTCGAACAGCGTGCGTGGCGGCATCAGACCGTGGCGGGCGCCGGACGCTTCGACTCGGCCGCCTTCGCCTGCCTCGCGGCGGCCCTCCCTTCCTCGGACCACGGCATCATGGCGCGCAGCTCGCGGCCGGTGCGCTCGAGCTGGTGCTCGGTGTCCTGCTGCCGCATGCGAGCGAAGTTGGGCCCGCCCTTCCGGTTCTCCTCGAGCCACTCGCGCGCGAACTGACCGCTGCGGATCTCCACGAGGATCTACCGCATCTCGGCCTTGGTCTGCTCCGTGACGATGCGCGGGCCTCGAGTGTAGTCGCCGTACTCGGCGGTGTCGCTGATCGAGTAGCGCATGAACGACATGCCGCCGCGGTACATCAGGTCCACGATCAGCTTGAGCTCGTGCAGGCACTCGAAGTACGCCATCTCGGGCGGATAGCCCGCCTCGGTGAGCGTCTCGAAGCCCGCCTTCACGAGCGCCGTGGCGCCGCCGCAGAGCACCGCCTGCTCGCCGAAGAGGTCGGTCTCGGTCTCGTCCTTGAACGTGGTCTGGATGACGCCGGCCCGGGTACAGCCGATGCCGGCGGCGTAGGCGAGCGCATCGGCCAGCGCGTAGCCGCTCGCGTCCTGGTGCACGGCCACGAGGCCCGGCACGCCGCGCCCGCCCTCGTACTCGCTCCGCACCAGGTGCCCCGGCGACTTCGGCGCGATCAGGGCCACGTCCACGTCGGCAGGCGGGACGATCTCGCCGAAGTGCACGTTGAAGCCGTGCGCGAAGAGGAGCGTCTTCCCCTGCCGCAGTCCCTGCTGGATGCCGCCCTCGTAGATGGCGCGCATGTCCTGGTCGGGCACCAGGATCATGATGACGTCGGCCGCCGCGGCGGCATCGGCCACGCTGCGCACGTCGAGTCCTGCGGCCTGGGCCTTCGCCCACGAGGCGCCGCCCTGGCGGAGGCCCACGATCACCCGGTGGCCGCTCTCCTTCAGGTTGAGCGCGTGGGCGTGGCCCTGGCTGCCGTAGCCGATCACGGCGATCGTGCGACCGGCGAGGCGCTTCTGGTCGGCGTCGGCGTCGTAGTAGACGCGCAGGGTAGTCGTCATGAAACGGGCATCTCCGTGGGCTGAATGACGGCCGGGCCGGGCTGAGGCCGGTCCACGGCGAGGGTTCCGCTGCGCGCGACGTCGAGCAGCCCGAACCGCTCCAGGGCGCGCACGCACGAGAGGACGAACGAGGCGGGGCCGCTCACTTCCGCCACGAGGCCGTCCGCCGACTCCTCCACCACGCTCGCGTGGTAGAGGCCAAGCACATCGAGCAGCTCGGCGTAGGCGTCGCCGCCCGCCGGGCGCAGGCGCACCAGCACCGCCTCGCGCAGCACCGACTCGTCGGCCGGCGCCACGCGGGCGTCCTGCACGCCGACGACCTTCCTGAACAGTTCGGCGATCCGGTGCGCCGTGCCACCATCGGTGTCGATCATCGCGAAGAGCCTCGTGGTTCCGTCGGCCATCGCGGGGCCGACCGTGACGTTGCGTATGGGCACATTGCGGCGACGGAGAAGCCCCACCGCCGCATTCAGGGTGACGAGCTTGTCGTCCATCAGGACGGTCAGCGCATGCCAGTCGCTCATGCGCCCACCGACTCCGCGGGCGCCGACTCGATGACGTCGGACAGCGTGGCACCCGGCGGGATCATCGGGAAGACGTTCGCCTCCTGCTCGATGACGAACTCCACCAGCGCCGGCCCGTCGGTGCGGAGCGCCGCGTCGATGGCGGTCGCGATCTCGTCGGAGCGCTCCACGCGCCAGCCCGGGATGCCATAGGCATCGGCGAGCTTCACGTAGTCGGGGCTCCAGATGGGGGTCTGAGAGTAGCGCCGGCCGTGGAAGAACTGCTGCCACTGCCGCACCATGCCGAGATAGCCGTTGTTGAAGATCGCGAGCTTCACCGGCAGCCGTTCCTGCCGCATGGTGGCGATCTCCTGCATGTTCATCTGGAAGCCGCCGTCGCCCGAGATGGCCCAGACGGGCTCGTCGGGGCGAGCGAGCCAGATGCCCATCGCGGCCGGAACGGCGAAGCCCATCGAGCCCAGCCCGCCCGACGAGAAGTGCTGGTTGGGCCGGCGGTACGGGAACAGCTTGGCCACCCACATCTGGTGCTGGCCCACGTCGGCGACGACGTTCACGCACCCGCCGGTGGAGTCGTGCAGCTGCTGCAGGATCGTCTCGGGCGACAGGTCGCCGCGGTAGTGGTCGGCGGGCCGCTCGCGCTTCTGCGTGAAGATCTCGGCCTTCCACCCGTCCCGCCGGCGCGGCCGGATCGCGGCGCCGAGGCGCGGGAGCAGGGCCTTCGCGTCGCCCACGAGCGGCACGTCCACCGGCACGTTCTTGCCGATCTCGCTCGGG
This sequence comes from Gemmatimonadales bacterium, assembly GCA_036276435.1. Taxonomy (GTDB): domain Bacteria; phylum Gemmatimonadota; class Gemmatimonadetes; order Gemmatimonadales; family GWC2-71-9; genus JAGGAG01. The sequence goes on along the minus strand of DASUOW010000257.1, from coordinate 689 downwards.
TCGAGCTCGAGGTGGATCACCCGGGCGTGGCGCGCGAAGCCGGCGGTGTTGCCGGTCACGCGATCGTCGAAGCGCATGCCGACGGCCACGAGCAGGTCTGCCTGCTGGATGGCGCGGTTCACGTGCACCTCCCCGTGCATCCCCGGCATGCCCAGGTGCAGCGGATGATCCTCGGGGAAGCCGCTGATGCCGAGCAGCGTGGTGATGACGGGAATGCCGCTCCGCTCGGCGAAGGCGCGCAGCTCGTCCATCGCCTCGCCGAGGATGACGCCGTGGCCGGCCAGGATGAGCGGCCGTTCCGACTCCTCGATGAGCCGGGCCGCCGCAGGGATGTCCTGTCGACTTCCCGCCGACCCGTGCGCCCGCGCTCCCGTCCGCCGGGCCCCCGCGTGACCTGCGTACTCGATCCGCGCGTTCTGGATGTCCTTCGGGATGTCCACCAGCACCGGGCCCGGCCGCCCCGAGCGCGCCACGTGGAAGGCCTCGTGCAGCACGTCGGCGAGGTCCTCGGGCCGCTCCACGAGCACGCTCCACTTGGTGATCGGCAGCGTGATGCCGACGATGTCGGTCTCCTGGAATGCGTCGCGGCCCATCATGGCGCGGGACACCTGCCCCGTGATCGCGACGACGGGCGAGTTGTCCCTGTACGCCGTGGCGAGGCCGGTCACCAGGTTGGTGGCGCCGGGGCC
>DASUOW010000256.1:0-5654 GCA_036276435.1 Gemmatimonadales bacterium | reverse complement strand
GCGGCGCACACCAGGCCGAAGACGCGCGCGCGCCCCGAGATGCGCGCAGCCTGCCGCTCCAGCGCATCGTCGGAGAGCGAGGAAGGTGCGGATTGTGCGGGAATGGGACGAAGTCCGACGAACGGCACGGTGCAGCCTCGTGTCGACGCGTGGTGGGGACAGGCGTCGAACCACGGCCTTCACAGAGGCCACGAGCGCAGGCGCCGGCGTAATTGCGAACGGAAAGAAGAAGAATGAGTGATCGACGGTTCGCAAGACGTTCGGGACGCGGCTATCGCTGCGGAGGTGCGGCCATATCGGAACGAGATCGGCGATCCGCGGTATCATGCTGGTCGGTCGCCCCCGATTCGACTAACGTGAAGTCATGACCCTGCGTCTCCGGCGACCGCTCCACTTCCGCAAGGCTGCCCTCATGCGTCGTGGCACCACACCGCTGATCCTGCTCGCGCTGTTCGCCGGGCGGGCCTCCGCGCAGCAGCAGGCCGACTCCACCGCCCCCCGGGCGGTCGTCGAGGCGCTGCGGCACGTGCTGGCGCATGGGTACGTCACGGGCGTCAGCGCGGACAGCCTCGCGCGGTTCACCAGCGCCGACACGATGCTGCTGGCCCTGCAGGACCCGCATACGATGCTGCTGAGCCCGAAGGGGCTCGCCGCGTTCCAGGTGATGGCCGGCCAGCACTTCGGCGGCATCGGCGCCAAGCTCGGGTCGCGACGCGACACCACGTATCTCACGGGCGTCATTCCCGGCTCACCCGCCGATCGGGTGGGGCTGCAGGCGTTCGACCGGGTGGTGGAGGTGAACGACACCTCGGTCGTGGGCAAGAACGTCGACGCGGTGGTGGAGCGGATCCGCGGCCCCGTGGGCACGTCGCTCACGCTCACCGTGATCCGGCCCGGCGCGGCGCCCATCAAGGGACCGCTCACGCGCGCGCCGGTCGGCATCCCGTCGGTGCCGGGCATGGCCATCCTCGACGGCGGAATCGGCGTGGTGCGGATCGCCCAGTTCGGCGAAGGGGCGGCGCGCGAGTTCGCGGGCGTGGTGGACCGGCTCGTCGAGACGGGCGGGCTCAACGGATTGATCATCGACGTGCGCAGCAACCCGGGCGGCCTGCTCGAGGAGGCGCTCACCATCGCGGCGTTCTTCCTGCCCGAGGGTTCGCCGCTCGTCGAGATTCGCCCGCGGCCGCCACAGGCGGTGGCGAAGCAGCTGACCGAGAGCCCCGCGCGCTACCCCGCGACGCTGCCGCTCGGCGTCGTGGTCGATGAGCATTCGGCGAGCGCGGCCGAGGTGCTGGCGGGCGCGTTGCAGGACGCCCGCCGCGCGACGGTGTTCGGCCGCCTCAGTTACGGCAAGGGCTCGGTGCAGCAGGTGGTGCCGCTCGTCGAGGGGTGGGCGGTGAAGATGACGATCGCCAAGTGGTTCACGCCCGCGGGCCGCGGCCTCGATCGCGGCGCGGAGCCGGCCGATTCGTCGATGGACATCACCGCCCCGCATGCGGGCGGCGTGGTGCCCGACGTGGTGACGAGCCCCGACACCGCCGCGCTGCCGCCGCGCGCGGCGATGACGGCGATCTCCGACTCGAGCTGGTTCGTGATCGCCGAGCGATTGACCGACTGGACCGAGACGGTGGCACGCGAGATGGCGACGCCCGGGGCACCAACCTCGGCCGCGAAGGCGCCGGCGGCGATCCTGGATGGGATCCGCGTACCCGCCGAGGTGCGGCAACCGCTGGAGAAGTGGCTGGGTCAGCGCATCACGGCGCAGGCCATGGGAGCGCGGTTCGGCGAGGTGGCGCAGGAAGGGTACGAGCTGACCAACGACAAGGAGCTCGCCCAGGTGCGAGCGCACCTCGTCGCGCACACCACCCGCTGACGTGGACGAGCACGAGGGGGGCGCCGCTGGCGCCCCCCTCGTCGTGTCGTCACCACGCCGGGCGTTCAGTGCAGCGGGACATCCGAGGCCGCACGCGGTGGCGTGCGGTCGTAGCGCCGATCGTCGGCGTCGGCGACCTGCTCGATGTCCTGCATGGCGGCGCGCCGCACATCGCCAAGGAGCTCGTGCGCGCCAAGATCGATGGCCCGCACCACGTCGAGGTAGAGCGCCCCGTCCGGGCTCACCAGCATGTAGGCCAGGTCCTTCAGCAGCTGCGCCGTCGCCTCCTCCGGCAGGTCGGCGTAGAGGAGCAGCAGTCCGCTGAGGGTGTGCGGGTCCTCCTGCTCGAGCGCCAGGCCGGCCACACGATACGAGGGCCGGCGCCCCGCGGAGCTCGGCGCGCCGGGGTAGATCTCGGCCGTGTGCACCACCCAGCGCGACATGCCGGTGCCGACATGGACCCGCCTGAACCCGAAACGCCCCGACTGCATGGCCACCCTCCGGTAAGTTGCCCTGTACTACCCCGCATCCCCACGACTCGGTGGGCTCGGCGCTCGCCCGGTCTGGCGCCCTTGCCCGACTCACGGGCGAGCCGCATGTTGACGCGTGCCTGCCTCGTCGCTTCGCGACGCCATCCCTGCCATCGCACCACCGTGGAGCCCGCCACCATGCGCCGAACGATCCGATGCGTCACTGCCGCCGGCATCTCCGTCGCGCTGCAGCTCGTCGTCACCGTCGCCGCGGCGCAGCAGGTGGCTCCGCTGTCCCGGGCGGCGTTCGATTCGCTGTTCGCGCGAGTCGACAACGCCGGCCGATGGGGGGCGCAGGACCAGCTCGGGACGCTGAACCTCGTGACGCCTGCGGTTCGGCGCGCCGCCAGCAAGGAGGTGCGCGAGGGCATCACGGTGTCGCTCACGCGCGAGGTGCAGGCCGGGCCCGTGCCCGGCGCCTTCGAACCCGCCAGCGTCGAGGTGCTCACGGTCTCGGACAGCGTCATCGGGCCGAGCGACGGGTCGGTGCGCTGGTCGGCGGAGCGCATGACGCTGGTCTTTCACGGGTGGGCCTTCACCCACATCGACGCGCTCAACCACCTGAGCTACGGCGGGCGGTCCTACAACGGCACCGCGGTCGCAGCGTCCCCAGCGGGCCGTGCGCCCGCCGGCGGCCAGCGGGACGGTCTCGTGACACGTGGCGTGTTGGTCGATCTGCCCAGGCTCGGGGCCTCGTCAAGCGGTGGCGTGTCCGCGGCGGACCTCGAGGCGTGGGAGAAGAAGTCGGGCGTCCGCATCCGCAGTGGCGACGTCGTGCTCGTGCGCAGCGGACGCTGGGCTCCCGGCGCCGCGGCGACTGCCTCGCACGGATTCCATCCCACCGCGGCCTTGTGGCTGCGTGAGCGCGGCGTCGTGGCGGTGGGCGACGAGGGCAGCGCAGACGGGGCGCCCTCGCTCGTGCCCGGGATCACGTCGCCGTTCCACGTGCTCGCCATCGTCGCGATGGGCATGCCGCTGATCGAGAACCTGGACCTGGAGGCACTCGCGCGCGAGGCGGCCGCGCGATCGCGCTGGACCTTCCTGCTCACGGTCGCGCCGATCGATGTGCGGGACGGGACCGGGTCGGCGGTGAATCCGATCGCGATGTTCTGAGCGGGGAAGCCGGCAGCCACGAACTGCGACGATGCCATCCGTTCGTGCATCGAAGGGGATGATGCCCGTCCCCGACCATTCGACCCGGAGCCGCCGTCCATGTCCCGCCATACCCTGCTCGCCGCCCTGCTGCTCTGCTTGCCTGCCGTGCTGTCGGGCCAGTCCCATCCGCTCGTCGGGACGTGGAACGTCACGGTCCCGGCCGGCGTGCGCATCGAGAACGGCGAGCCGTCCATCATCGTCGCGAAGGGTACGTTGGCCGTGACCGCGGTCGGCGACTCCCTCATCGGCACGCTCGACGTCGAGCCGCCCGAGGGCATCCCCGCGCGTCCCGCTTCGCGCCTCGCCGCCCGACGGGCATCGGGGCCGACGACTTTCATCTCCGTGACCCAGGCGACGATCAACGTCAACGGCGCGGAATCGCAGCACAGCGTGACCAGCACCTACATCGTCGAGTCGTCCGACGGCGACGCCTTCACGGGCACCGTGACGCGGATCATCGAGGGCCTGGAGAGTCCGATGTCGACACCGCAGCCGTTCACCGGGACGCGGGTCGGACGAACGGGATGAACGAACGGCACTGACCCGGGAATGCAGAAGCGGCGCAACGAAGATTCGTTGCGCCGCTTGCGATGGCTGGGGCGGGACTCGAACCCGCGATCCCGGCAGATCGAAGCGCACCCTCCCTGGTGCCATTCCGAGTGCCATGTCGTCGGCGGTTGACGCCCTCTGCCCAACGTGGGCATGAACCTCATCGGCCGGCGGACTGAGGTCGAAGCGGCGCTCAGCGGCCGCGCGCGTCGATCGGCCGTCTTGTGACGGTGCCCTCCGCCTCGAGCACGTGCATGTCGTCGAAGAGGTGGACCGCGACGCAGACGTGATTGGGGACGAGCCGCACCTGCTCGCCCACGCTGGGGCGCCAGTCAGAGCCGGACAGGTCGAGCATGCCGTGCTCCTCGGAGAGCGCGGCGACGGCGACTTCGGGGCGCCCCTGCACCGCCGCCCACCCCTCGCCGGGCCCGCCGCGGACGGGCTCGCGGCCGAGCGCCTTGACGCCGGCATCCACGACGGCCCGCCCCGCCACCGCGGTGCTGACGACGGTGGCGAGGATCGTCGCCGCGCACTCGCCCTCCTCGCAGACGCCGCCGAGCACCGAGGTGCGATCGAAGTAGACGCACGTGCCCGCGCGCAGCTCGGTGAGGCCGCGGATCTCGTGCGAGCGCCAGAGCAGCGGCGTCGAGCCGCCAGAGATGACGCGCACCTCGAGGCCCGCCGCCACGGTGCTTGCACGGACTTCCTCGATCAGGCCACCGAGCGCCGAGAGCGCCGCCTCCGACTCCGGGCCCGCGCTGCGGATGTGGCCCGGATAGAAGGCAAATCCCGCGAATGCGAGCGCCGGCAGCGCATCCACGCGACGCGCGAGGTCGACCGCGGCGTGCGGCGTCGCGACGCCGGTCCGGCGCATTCCCGCATCGACTTCCACGAGCACGCTCGCGCCAGCCCCGTGCGCCCGGAGACTCTCGGAGAATCGCTCGGCCGACTCGAGCGAATCGAGTGCGACGGCGAGCCGCGAGCCACGCGCCAGGGCGGCAAGCCTCGCCAGCCGAGCCGGGACCACCGGCGGGTAGGCGACGAGCAGGTCGTCGCTGGCCGTCCGCATCACCTCCGCCTCGCGGTCGGTCGCGCAGGTGAGCCCCGCCGCACCGCCCTCCACTTGCAGCGCGCCGATCCACGAGGACTTGTGGGTCTTCACGTGCGGCCGGTAGGCCAGGCCGTGCCCGGCGGCGTAGGCGACGACGCGAGCGACGTTCCGGCGTACCTGCGGGGCGTCCACGAGCAGTGCCGGTGTCGGGATGGAAGCGAGTGGATTCATATGATGGCGCGCTCCTCGCGGCGGTGGCCAGGTCATCAGCGCGTCGCCAGCCGGCCAGGCAGCATCGGCTTGACCCGCGCTTGACCCGCGCTTGACTCGTCCCGCAATACTGCCGAGGAACCCTTCCCGTGAGGACCGATGCCCTGGCGATCGTCGTCAAGGTCGCCAACCGAGCAGCGGAGTTCGAACTCCGCCTCTTCGAGGACCACTGGACCACCAGCAGCACCGGCGCAATCTACGCCCCTGCTTCGTTGTCCGTCACCGT
>DASUOW010000255.1:0-9257 GCA_036276435.1 Gemmatimonadales bacterium | reverse complement strand
CGTGCGGGTGCTGGACAACGACATCTCGGCGCCCGAGCCGGACCGGGTGCCGTTCGGCTGGCCCAGCCTCGCCATCGGCCTGCGCCCGTCGGGTAGCGCCTCGTGCGCCGGGACGCGCATCGAACGCAACCGCATCGCGGGGCACACGGACGGCGTGGTGCTCGCTTCGGCGCCGCCGGACGGACCGGGCGCCGCGTGCCGCGACGTCACGATCCGGGAGAACGTCATCCGCATGCAGCCGGTGCTGCACAGCGCGGAAGCAGGTCCGCTCGCGGGGACGCCGGCCATCGGCGTCCCGATCCGGCTCCTCAACATGCAAGCCGGGATCGCGGCGGGCGCCGTCACGTTCCCGATGCCCGCACCGCCCGGCGGCTGGCCGGCCGCGTTCGCGGACGCCTCGGTGCGCGACGTCGTGGTCGAGGGCAACGACATCGAGGGCGCGACCGGCGTCGCGATCGAGTTGGTGTTCGCGTCGCACAACCGCGTGCGCGGGAATCGCATCGGGGCGATCACGCCGATGACGGAGGCGGAGCACGCGCGCCTCACGTCGGCGACGACGTTCGGCGTGGGACCGGGCATCTGGGTCCGCAACCGGGACTGGCGCTCGATCAACGGCACCGCGGTGTGGGCGTGGCCGGGTGGACGCGGCAACGACGTCGCGGGCAACACGGTCGCCACGGCCAGGCCCGCGTCGGTCGTCCCCTCCGCTCGCTGACCCGCATCAGTCGGCGGACGCCGGCAGGCAGCAGATGTCCTGCACGTCACGCTCGGCGGGGCACCTCTCCCGATTCAGCGGAAAGCAAAAGGCCCCCTCTTGGAGAAGGGGGCCAGCACTCCCGAGGCAGGACTCGAACCTGCGACCCGCTGATTAACAGTCAGCTGCTCTACCAACTGAGCTACTCGGGAACAGGGCGGCAAAACTAGCGACCGTGGCACGCAGGGGAAAGGGCCGGGGGCGCGCCAGCCATCACGTCCGCGTCGCACTCATCATCATCGACGGGCATCTGTCGTCAGGAACCAGGGTGCGCCTCTCGCGCCGAAGTGGGCTACACAGGACGCGGTGAGCCCGCAGCCATCGAGGGAAGGCACGAGTGGCCCGGACCTCCTTCCGGAATCCGTCCGTGAAGCAGCTTTGCCCTTCGCCGTTCACGCCGGTTCGAGAGCAAGTGAGCAGACACTCGCATGGTTTGGGGTGGTACGTGGTTCATATGACCTCCAGCGCCCAACCCGAGCAAACTCCCGGCAGCCGCACCCAAACGCCCTCCAATAGAGAGTTACGCCGACCATCCACATATGCGAGCGTATGCTCGCATGGACTTTTTGCATGTGAGTGTTCACTGCGATTTCAGGGAGGAAGAAGCAGGGACTTTTCCGGACAAAGATGGTGGTGCAAGCGTACAAGTTGTTGAAAAACAACAGCTTGTGCGATTATTGGGGCTTCCATTCGCCCCTTGATTCGACCATATTGATCGACGTGATGATGCCCCCGTTGGTCGGTCATGCGGAGGTCAGGCGGCGCCTCGCCGACGCTCGGCGCGCGGGCAAGCTGCCCCAGGTGCTCCTGATCGAGGGGCCCACGGGCGTCGGGCGGCAGCGGTTGGCGCTCTGGCTCGGCCAGCTCCTGCTCTGCGAGGCGCCGGCCGACGAGCCCTGTGGGACGTGCCGCTCGTGTCGCCGGGTGCTGGAGCTGAGCCATCCCGACCTGCACTGGATCGTCCCGATCCCGCGGCCCAAGGCCGGGGACCCGGACAAGCAGGTCGACGAAGCCGCCGAGACGGTGGCGCAGGTGCTCGAGGAGCGGCGGCAGCAGCCGCTCTACGGCCCGCCGGACGGACTGGCGAGCCACGGCATCGCCTCGGTGCGGCTCATCCAGCGCCGGGCGTCGCTGACGGCGGTGGAGGGCGGGCCGCGGGTCTTCGTGGTGGGGCACGCCGAGCGTCTGGTGCCCCAGGAGTCGAGTCAGGAGGCGGCCAACGCCCTCCTCAAGCTCCTCGAGGAGCCGCCGGCGGGAGCGTTCTTCCTGCTGACGGCCACCGACGCGGGACGGCTGCTCCCGACCATCCGCTCGCGGGTGGTGCCCATCCGGCTCGGGCGGCTGACGGACGAGCAGGTGAGCGGCTTCCTGGCCGCCCATCTCGAGCCGCGGCTCGCGGGCGCGGAGCTGGCCGAGCGGGCGCGGAGCGCGGAAGGGTCCATCGGAGCGGCCATCGCCGCTTCCGATCAGGGCGCGAAGGCGTACCGGGCGGCCACCGAGCTGCTCGAGGCCGCGCTCGAGGGTGGAGCCGTCATGGCCGAGCGGGCACTGAAACAGGGACCGTTCGCGGCGCGGGGCGAGTTCACCGCCATGCTGGACGCGCTCGACGAGGCGCTGGGCGAGGCGGCACGGGCGGAGAGCGGTGCCGCGCCGCGGCGGTCGGTACCGAAGGGGCTGCGCCGTCGCTCGCTGCCGGGATTGCTGCAGGCCCAACGGCACGTGGCCGCGGCGCGCGAGGCGGCGGCGGGCAACGTCAATCCGCAGCTCCTGACGGCGGTGCTGGGCGATCAGCTGGGACGGTGCCTGTGAGCCTTTCGCACCTGGACGAGCAGGGCAACGCGCGGATGGTGGACGTGGGCGGCAAGCCCGAGTCGCGGCGCACCGCCGTCGCCGAGGGATATGTGCGGATGTCGGCCGAGGCGTTCCGGCTCGTGGCCGAGAAGGGCGTCAAGAAGGGCGACGTGCTGACGCTGGCGGAGATCGCGGGCGTCATGGGTGCCAAGCGGACGGGCGAGCTGATTCCGCTCTGTCATCCGCTGCCGCTCGAGGTGGTGACGGTGGAGGCCGAACTCGACGCGGCGCTTCCCGGCGTGCGGATCACGGCCCGCGTGGGCCTGACCGGGCGGACCGGGGTGGAGATGGAAGCCCTCACCGCCGTATCGGTGGCGTGCCTGACGGTGTACGACATGGTGAAGGCCGTGGACCGTGCCATGGAGATCGAAGGGATCCACCTGGTCAGCAAGACGGGCGGAACGCGGGGCGACTACGAACGATCGCAGGCGTAGGACGCAGGAAGCGGGTGCAGGTTGACGGACTTCGACTGAAGGAGGACTGCATGACGAACCCGACCAGCAGGACGCCCCTGGGGCACGAGCGACTGTTCGTGCGCGGTGGCGCGCTCCTGGCCGGTGCCGTCCTGCTCAGCGCGCTCGGCGGCTGGACGCGCCGGACGCGTGAGGCGGACGCCCCGATGCCGGCGGCCACGACCGCGCCGACGACGGACGCCACGCCCGGCCGCGCCTTCGACGGCCGTGCCGCGCAGCTGAAGCTCCGGCTCGATCGCGTGGAAGCCATCGTGGCCTATTCGGCGCGCTACCAGATCCCGGCCGACCTCGCCGGGAGCATCTACGACATCGCGCTCGCCGAGGGCATCGATCCCGAGCTCGGGTTCCGCCTCGTGAAGATCGAGAGCAACTTCCGCCCGTCCGCGAAGAGCAACCGCGCGGCCATCGGCTACACGCAGGTGCGGCTGCCCACGGCCCGCTTCTACCAGGCCGGCATCACCGAGGAGCAGCTCTACGATCGCGACACCAACCTGCGCATCGGCTTCCGGTTCCTGAAGAGCCTGCTCAAGCAGTACCGCTACGACTACCATCTCGCGCTGCTCGCGTACAACCGCGGGCCGGGTCGGGTGGATTCCATCGTGGCCGACGGCGGCGATCCGGCGAACGGCTACTCCGACGCCGTGCTGCGCAACTTCCGGCCGCGCCGCGTGTCGGCGCAGCAGCAGGCGCTGAGCGCGGAGATCGTGGGCAGCGCGCAGTAGGTCGCGAAGTCCGAAATGCACGAAGGGCTCCGAGATGTCTCGGAGCCCTTCTCGCTTCCGGTCCCCCCGCCCGCGTCACCCGCGCGCCGGAATCTTCAGATTCCTTCCCGCCTGGACGCTCGACGACCGCAGCCCGTTGGCCTGGCGGATCGAGTCCATCGTGACACCGTAGCGGGTGGCGATGCCGGAGAGCGTCTCGCCCTTCTTCACCCGGTGCGTGCGCGCGGTGCTCGCGTCCTTGCCCGCGCCCTTCTGGTGCTCGCGACGCTCCGCCGCGCTCCCGGCGCTCGCCACGCGCTGGTTCCCGCCCTTCGCCGGCGTGACCACGCGCAGCTTCTGGCCCGTGCGCACCTTGCTGCTCGAGAGGTGGTTCCACTGCTTGAGCTTCGCCTGCGAGACGCCGTAGCGCTTCGCGATGCCCGAAAGCGTCTCGCCCTTCTTCACCTTGTGGTAGCGCACCTTGCCGCTCACGCCGGCATCGTCGCTCGGCGCGGAGCGCGACACTTCACGCGCGATGGCGATCGAGGCGGTGCCGCCCGTGGGCACCACCACCTCGCGACCCGTGCGCAGGCGGCCGCCGCGGAGACCCGGGTTCGCATCGTAGACGAGGCTCGCGGGCACGCCGTACTGCGCGGCCACCGTGGACACCGTCTCGCCCTTGCGGGCCACGTGCAGGCGGAAGCTCACGCGCTCGCCGGCCGGCAGCTCCGCATAGCGCGCCCCGACCTCCTCGGCCTTGCCCGTGGGCAGGCGCACCACGGAGCGGGTGCCCGGCGGCGTGGCGAGCCGCAGGTACTGCGGGTTGAGCTCGCGGATGGCCGTGACGGTGGTGTCGGCCAGGCGCGCGACCACGTCGAGGCTCACGAGGCCGTCCACCACGATGGAGTCCATCGGGAACGGCTCGGCCGGCGCCGACGGGCGGAAGCCGTACCGACGCGGCTCCTTGGCGATGAGCGCGGCGGCGATGAGCTTCGGGACGTAGTCCTTCGTCTCGCGGTGGAGGTAGCGGCTGTCGTAGAGCTTGAAGAAGTCGGCGTCGGAGAAGCCGACGGTGACTTCCTCGTCCTCTTCCTCCTCATCATCGGCGTCGGCCGCGTCGGGTCCGCCCTCGGCGGACACGGGCGTGATGCCCATGCGGCGCAGGCTGCCGGAGATCCTCCCGCCGCCCGCGTTGTACGCGGCCGCCGCGAGGTAGAGCGACCCGAAACGGGCATTGAGATCGGAGAGGAACCGCACGGCGGCGTCGGTGGCCTTCACCGGATCGCGCCGCTCGTCCATCCAGCGATCCACGCGCAGCCCGTAGTAGCGGCCCGTGGGCCGCATGAACTGCCACATCCCCACGGCCTTCGCGCGGCTCGTGGCCGTGAGCGAGAAGCCGCTCTCGATGAGGGCCAGGTACACGAGGTCGGCCGGCATGTCGGCCTTCTGCAGCCGCTCGCGGATCATGGGCTCGAAGCGCGGCATGCGGTCCAGCCAGATCTGCATGCGCTCGTGGCCGGGGCCCTGGAAGAAGTCCAGGTACCAGCGCACCCGCTCGTGATCGCCCCAGGTGGAGACGTCGATGTCCCAGCGCACCGGGACGTCATCTTCGGCGGCCGAGTCGGCGGGATGGGACGCCTCGAGGGCCGCGAGCATGCGCTCGTCGGCGGCGGAGTCGGCGGCGAGGCGCACGGCTTCCGCGAGATCCTCGAGCTGCTTCGCGCGCAGCAGGCTGTCGACGACGCCGGAGGGCGGGGCCATCGGCGGCTTCCGGCTGACCGGTGTCTTGCTGGCGGAACTGGGTGCGACCGGGGATGGCGTGGCCGGCGCAGGGGCGCCGGGCGCGGGAGCGGGGGTCGGGGCGACCGCCGTATTGGAGGCGCATCCGGCCAGGACACCGACCGAGACGAGCAGCGCGAATCGAGTGCGGAGCATCCAGCGCCCTCCGTCGGCGTGAGAAGCAGGTGTCAGGTCCAAGCCACCAATGTAGCCACAAACGTGCCACTTGGTACAGAGGAGCGCCGTCCTTCATGGGTGTCAACCCACGGGAATGCAACGGGTTCCGCGACCGGAAAAGTCGGCACTGGCTTCATGAAGGTGTCAAGAAAGTGCTGATATTGCCGGTGCAGGGCGTGGCGCGGGGCTGCAGGGACGTGCGGGATTGCGGTCGCGCCGGGGGCGTCCTGCAGCGTCCCGTGCAGAGCGCCAGATGCCCTCAGCGCATGAAGAGGCGGTTGCCCAGGATGCGATTGGTGGCATTCAGCACCGCCAGCGCCGCGCCGCGGGTGGCGTCCTCGTCGGTGAGGCAGGAGCCGACGACGCGTCGGCCGCGCTCGTCGCCGTGCAGCGAGATCGACACGATCACCACGGTGGCGTCGAACGCCCGGACCGCCTTCACGCCGAGGAGCTCGAAGCCGAGCCCGTCGGTGGCCACCTGGGCGAGCGCATTCACGCAGGCCTGCGCCGCACAGCGCAGCTCGCCCGCCTGCGACGTGAGCCCCTCGGACTCGCCCAGGAAGCGCTGCGACGCCTGCCAGGTGAGGAGGACGCGCGCCTTGCAGCGGCCGTTGGGGAGGCGGTCGAGCGAGAACTCGGCGAAGCGCAGCCGCTCCTCGCGGGGCGGCAGCGCCGTGGCCGGGTTCGGCGAGGCATCAGGCTGACTCAAAGCGCACCTCCAGCTGGGAAGAGGCGGCGGGGCGCCGCTGGATCACGTCCACCTCGAGCCTCGCGCGGCCATCGTCGTCGGCGTCGATGCGCACGACGGCGAGGGTGCCGTCGGACAGCTCGAGCCGCAGCTGGCGCAGGTCGCTGCGCATCACTGCATTGACCACCGCAGTGCCGTGCAGCTTGGCGAGTGCGTCGGAGACCCGACGGAGATCCTGAAGCGAAATCGGTGCCATGTACCGTTACCGGAGAAGGTCGGCCAGCACGGCGGTCAGCCGTTCGTTCGGGATCTGCTCGGCCTGCATCAACAACGCGGAGCGGGACGACGCGGAGAGGGGATACTCGGCCCAGAAGGGCCGCGTCCCGCCGTCCCGCTCGCGGAACGACAGCACGAGATTCCAGCGTTCGGAGTGCGCACGACGCTCCGCGGCCACCGACACGTTCCACTCGCGCTCATCCAACTCGACCACGCGCCAGGCCATGCGCATCGCTCCGGGCGGAGGAGGGGGTGCGAGCTCCTTGGCGAACGCTCAGGCGCGCGTGAGCGCGCGGAACCGGGCGGCGATGTCGTGCGTGATGGGCCCCGGCTTGCCCGCACCGATGCGGCGGCCGTCCACCTCGCGGATGCCCACCACCTCGGCGGCGGTGCCGGTGAAGAAGACCTCGTCGGCCGTGTAGACGTCGTAGCGGTTGAGCAGCGTCTCCTGCACGTCGAACCCGGCCTCGCGCGCGAGCTCGATGATCACGTCGCGCGTGACGCCCTTGAGGATGCCGGCGTAGGCGGGCGGCGTCCGGATGGTGCGGCCCTTCACCACGAAGATGTTGCAGCCGGAGGCCTCGGCGACGTGGCCGGTGGCGTCGAGCATGAGCACGTCGTCGGCGCCGGCCTGGATGCCCTCGGCCTTGGCCATGATGTGCGGCAGGTAGTTGAGCGACTTGACCCGCGGCGAGAGCGACTCGCGGTGCGGGATCGGCGTGCCGGCCGTCACGACGCGCAGGCCCGTCTCGTACACCTGCGCGGGCCACAGCGCGATGGTGTCGGTGATGATGATGACGGTGGGCTTCACGCACTTGCGCGGGTCGAGGCCCAGGTCGCCGACGCCGCGGGTGACGATGTGGCGGATGTAGGCGTCCTGCAGCCCCGAGCGGCGGACACCTTCCTCGGTGACCGCGATCATGTCCGCCTTCGACATCGGCACCGTGAGCCAGAGGGCCTGGGCCGAATCGTAGAGCCGGTCGATGTGCTCCTCGAGCTTGAAGATCTTCCCGCCGTAGACGCGGATGCCCTCGAAGACGCCGTCCCCGTAGAGCAGGCCATGATCGAAGACCGAGACGGTGGCCGTCTCGCGGTCGAGCCACTGGCCGTCGAGCCAGATGGTGGTGCGGCCGGCCTTGGGGCTCGCCGCCGACGTGTTCCGATCGATGGTGGGGGATACGGTGGCCATGAGTCCGCTTCGCGTCAGTGGGGGAAAAGCCGCGCGCCCCCCGGCAGCGGGGGGCGCCTTGCCCCTGAAACTTACTCGCGGATCGCGCCTCCCGCACGTACCTGGGAGGTCAGCCTCGGCGGCGGGACTTGGACTGGGGCGCGGGTGGCTCGCCGAACCGGAGCTTGCCGCCACCCTTCACCTCTTCACGAGGCGCGAGATCCTTGAGGAGCACGACCTCCTCCTCGGACTCGGCGGGCTTGGGATGCTTCTTCTGGTCGGCCATGCTCATCATACCCCGTGTGGTTGCGCTCAAACCTTACGACCGCGTCGACCTCGACGCCACTGTGTGAACCGACCCGGGACCCGCGCCGATCGGCGCGGGCTCCGGGATCGATGCCTGGTACGGTCTAGCGACGGCTCTTGCGAGCGGACTTCTTCGCCTTCGCGCCACCCTTGACGTCGCCAGCGCTCTTCGACGGAACGGACAGGTCCTTGATCTTCTTGTCAGCCATTGGAGCCCCCTTGAAAGTGTGCACGGCGGTGAACGACTTCCACTAAAGCATCGCGCGTGCCACGTTCGTCGTCCGGCATCATCTCGTTGTCCTGCAACACGTTCACCCATGTACGGCGCCGTCGTGCCGCCAGGCGTGGTCGCACGACGAAACCACCGATGGATTCGTTCTGTGACCATGGTCCCGAAGCGATGCCCACGCAGCCGATGTCCCACATGCCGCGAGCCCCGCGATCCAGATGGATCGCGGGGCTCGCGGCGTGTCGTAGCCTGCTCAACGGCGGTGCAGCTTCGCCTGGGGTCCGGGCGGCTCGCCGAACCGGAGCTTGCCGCCGCCCTTCACCTCGCCTCGAGGTGCGAGATCGCGGAGGAGGACGACGTCCTCGGCGGGCTCGACGGGCGCCTGATGCCTCTGCTGGTCGGCCATGCTGGATTCACCCCGACAGGATGCGAGCGAACGGGACGGACCCGTCACCCGTGATGCCGCCTCCAAGGTCCGACCCGGGACCCGCGCCCGAAGGCGCAGGCTCCGAATTCGTCGGCGTGGTTACCGGCTGCGCCTGGAGGAGCGCTTGTTGAGCTTCGCGCCGCCCTTGACGTCGCCCGAGATCTTGCTGGGAACGGACAGGTCCTTGATCTGCTTCTCGGCCATGGGAGCCCCCTTGAGTGTGTGCACGGTGGTGAACGACCTTCAGTAAGGCATCGCGCGTGCCAGCTTCCTCGTCTCGATGCATCTCTCTCCTGCAGAACGACTTCCGAAAATGCCTCCGCCAGGCACTAGCCACGCAGGTAGCGCGATGGCACCACGCGATGGATTCGTCGTGCGACCATGGCCCCGTAGTGATGCATGCGACACGATGAGACATCCGGATGCGA
>DASUOW010000254.1:0-7057 GCA_036276435.1 Gemmatimonadales bacterium | reverse complement strand
GACCACGTCCTCTTTCTCGATGCCATCAACACCGGCAGCGCGCCCGGCACGGTCGCCGTGATCGAGAAGGACGAGCTGCCGAAGTACTTCATGCTGAAGCTGTCGCCGCACCAGATCGACATCCGCGAGGTGCTCGCCGCCTGCGAGCTGCGCGGCACCCTTCCCGACGTCACCGAGGCGTACGGGGCGCAACCCGAGACGATCGACATGTCCACCGAGCTGTCGCCGGCGCTCGCCGCGCGGGTGGACGAGGTGGCCGATCTCGTCGGGGTGCGCCTCGGCAGCCTGGGTCATGACTGCCAGCGCATCCTCTGACATGCACGAGATGAGCGTCGCGATGGAGATCTGCCGCATGGCGGAGGAACGCCTCACGCCGGAACAGATCCCGCAGCTCGTCGAGGTGGGCGTCGAGGTGGGGGACGACTCGGGGCTCGAGCCCGAGAACCTCAGGTTCTGCCTCGAGGCGCTGCTGCAGCACCCGCCGTTCGTCGGCGCGAAGCCGGTGATCCGGCGCACCGCCGGCGACGCCCTCCGCCTCGACTACTTGGAGATCGATGATGGCCGTCCGGACGATTGAGGTGCGCGAGAAGGTGATGGCGAAGAACGACGAGCTGGCTGCCGAGGTGCGGCAGAAGCTCGCCGCGGCGAAGGTGCCGTCGCTCAACCTCGTGTCGTCGCCGGGCTCGGGGAAGACGCTGCTGCTCGAGCGCACGCTGGCCGAGCTGGGCCAGGAGCTGCGCTTCGCGGTCGTCACCGGCGACGTGCAGACGCAGAACGACGCCGACCGGCTCGCGAAGCACACCCAGCGGCTGGTGCAGGCCGTGGTGACCAACGGCGCCTGCCACCTCGACGCGCGCCAGGTGATGGAAGCCCTCTCCGTGGTGGACCTCGCCGACACCGACATGCTCTTCGTCGAGAATGTCGGCAACCTGGTCTGCCCCGCGAGCTGGGACCTGGGGGAAGTGGCGAAGGTGGTGGTGCTCTCGGTCACCGAGGGCGAGGACAAGCCGCTCAAGTATCCCAAGATGTTCCGCATGGCCGAGGCCGCCGTCATCAACAAGATCGACCTCCTGCCGTACGTGCCCTTCGACATCGAGAAGGCGATCGGCTTCGCGCGGGAGGTGAATCCCGCACTCCGCTTCTTCCGCACCTCCGCGCACACCGGAGCCGGGATGGACGAGTGGTACGGCTACCTGCGCGAGAAGATCGCCGCGGCCCGGGCCTCGTGACCGCGGCGGGCCCGCGGCGCGCGGCCCGGACGCTCGCGGTATCGGGGGTGGTGCAGGGCGTGGGCTTCCGCCCCTTCGTGCACCGCCTCGCGCTGCGCTACGGCCTCGCCGGCTGGGTGCGCAACACGGCGGGCGAGGTGCAGATCCACGTCGAGGGGGACGCCGCCGCGCTCGACGTGTTCGAGTTGGCGCTCGTCGCCGAGGCGCCGCCGCTCTCGCGCGTGGAGCGCGTGACGCCGCGTGACCTGCCTCCGGAGGGATTCGAGCGCTTCAGCGTGCTCGCCAGCGCCGACGCCGACGTGGCACGTCCCGCCATCCCGCCGGACGTGGCGCTCTGCGCCGAGTGCGCGCGCGAGCTGCGCGATCCCGCGAATCGCCGCGTCGGATATCCGTTCATCACCTGCACCGACTGCGGGCCGCGCTACACCGTGGTGGAGGCGCTGCCGTACGACCGGGCACGCACCGCGATGCGGGCATTCGTGCCGTGCGCGGCGTGTGCCGCGGAGTATGAGGAACCGGGGGATCGGCGGTTTCACTCGGAGACGAACAGTTGTGGGGCGTGCGGGCCGCGAGTGTGGCTGGAGGATGCCGCACTCTGCTCATTGCGAGGAGCGAGCGAAGCGAGCGACGAAGCAATCCGGATGCATGGAGCGGAGTCCGGTGCGCGCGCGCGGAGTCCCGCTCTTCGCACCCGGATTGCTTCGGCCCCTGCGGGGCCTCGCAATGAGCAGGCGGCGGACGCACCCTCTGCGAGCGCACCGCCCTCGCCCTCCACCACCACACCGCCCGCGCTCCCTGCCGCCGCCGACGCCCTCCGCGCCGGCGCCATCGTCGCCATCCGGGGCATGGGCGGCTTCCACCTCGCCGTCGACGCCACGCAGGAAGGTGCCGTGCGCCGGCTCCGGGAGCGCAAGCAGCGCGAGGCGAAGCCGTTCGCCGTGATGGTCGCGTCGCTGGAGGAGGCGGAGCGACTGGTCGTGCTGGACGCCGCGAGCGCCGAGCTGCTCGGCTCGCGGGAACGCCCGATCGTGCTGCTCCCGGCGCGTCCCGACGGCGGCATCGCGGCCTCGGTAGCCCCCGGCCTCGGCTCGCTCGGCGTCATGCTCGCCTCGACGCCCCTGCACCTGCTCCTGCTCGACGCGGTGCAGCGCCCGCTCGTCATGACGAGCGGCAACCTGACCGACGAACCCATCGCCGCCTCCAACGACGAGGCGCGCGCACGGCTCGGCGCCATCGCCGACCTGTTCCTGCTGCACGATCGCGAGATCGTGGCCCGCTGCGACGACTCGGTGCTGCGCCCCGCGGCGAGTGGCCCCGTCTTCCTGCGCCGCGCCCGCGGCTACGCGCCACTGCCCCTCGACCTGCCGGTCCCCGCGCCGGTGCCGCTGCTCGCCGTGGGCGCGCAGCTCAAGCACACCTTCGCGCTCGCGCAGGGCGATGCGGCCTGGCTGAGCCCGCACCAGGGCGACCTCGACCACCTCGAGACGCTCGAGCACGTCGAGGCCACGCTCGCGCACTACCGCACGCTCTTCCGCGTCACGCCCGAGGTGGCGGTGCACGACCTGCACCCCGGCTACCTCTCCACCCGTCTGGCGGCCGAGTCGGGGCTTCGCCTGATCGGCGTGCAGCATCACCACGCGCATGTGGCCGCCGTCATGGCCGAGCACGGTGAGACCTCTCGCGTGGTGGGGCTCGCCTTCGACGGCACCGGCTACGGCGACGACGGCAAGGTGTGGGGCGCCGAGGTGCTGGTGGCCGACCTGATATCGGCGGAGCGGGTGGGCCAGCTCCGCTATGCGCCGCTGCCGGGCGGCGACAAGGCAGTGCGGGCACCGTGGCGGAGCCTGGCCGGCTTCCTGTCGCTGGAGCGGGGCGCCGGACGGCACGCGGAGCGCGCGTTCGCGGGGATTCCGTCGAACGAGCGCACGCTGTGCGAGCAGCAGATCGCGCGCGGCCTCAATGCGCCGCTCGCCTCCTCGATGGGCCGGCTGTTCGATGCCGCGGCCTGCGCGCTCGGCCTGCGCACCGAGGCGCTCTTCGAGGGACAGGCCGCGATGGAGCTCGAGGCCCTCGCCGGCACGGCGGTGGGCGCGGAGCTGCCGTTCCCGGCCCGGGATGGGGTCATGGATCCCGTGCCGCTGCTGGTGGCCCTCGCGGAGGAGCGGGCGAAGGGCACCGACCTGACGGTGCTCGCGGCGGGCTTCCACGACGCCGTGGCGCGGACGGCCGGCGCCCTCGCCGTGCAGGCCGCCGCCGCGGCCGGCGTGGGGACGGTCGTGCTGGGCGGCGGCACGTTCCAGAACGTCCGCCTGCTGGACCGGCTGATCGACCTGCTGGAGGGCCGGGGCCTTCGGGTCCTGCGCCCCCGGCGGCTCAGCCCCAACGACGGCGCGATCAGCTTCGGGCAGGTGGCCATAGCCGCCGCGCGGCTTTCGCGCGAGATTTCCTGAACCCCCCTTCATCGGAGGCACCATGTGTCTCGGCATCCCGGGCCGCATTCTCGATATCCGTGACGACTTCGGCCTCCCGATGGGGACGGTGGACTTCGGCGGCGTACGCCGCGACGTCTGCCTCGCCTACGTGGCCGACGCGGTCCAGCCCGGCGACTACGTCGTCGTGCACGTCGGCTTCGCCATCTCCCGGGTGGACGAGGAGGAGGCGAAGCGGACCTATGAAGTGCTGAAGGAGATGAGCCAGCTCGAGGAGCTCGAGTGGATGGGCGAGGTGGCCGACAAGGCCATCGAGACCGGCGAGCGCACCCTGTGAGGTACCTCAGCGAGTACCGGGACCCCGCCGTCGCGCGCGGTCTCGTCGCCACCATCCAGAAGACCGCCACGCGGCGCTGGGTGATGATGGAGGTGTGCGGCGGCCAGACGCACACCATCGTGAAGCAGGGCCTGAACGAGCTGCTCGCCGACCAGGTCGAGATGATCCACGGGCCGGGCTGCCCGGTGTGCGTCACGCCGCTCGAGCAGATCGACAAGGCGCTCGCCATCGCCGCGCGCCCCGACGTGATCTTCACCTCGTTCGGCGACATGCTGCGCGTCCCTGGCAGCGACTGCGACCTGCAGGCCATCCGCGCGCGCGGCGGGCAGGTGCGGATCGTCTACTCGCCGCTCGACGCGCTGCAGCTGGCGAAGGCGAACCCGGACAAGGAAGTGGTTTTCTTCGCGGTGGGCTTCGAGACCACCGCCCCCGCCAACGCCATGGCGGTGCACCGCGCGAAGCAGCTGGGCATCAGCAACTTCAGCGTGCTCGTGTCCCACGTGACGGTGCCACCGGCCATGCGCGCCATCCTCGCGGACCCCGAGAACCGGGTGCAGGCCTTCCTCGCGGCGGGCCACGTGTGCGCCGTGATGGGCTGGACCGAATACGACCCGATCGCGGCAGAGCACAAGGTGCCCATCATCGTGACCGGCTTCGAGCCGCTCGACATCCTCGAGGGGATCTCGATGGCGGTGAAGCAGCTCGAGGAAGGCCGGCACGAGGTGGAGAACCAGTACGTGCGCGCCGTGTCGCGCGAGGGCACGGTGCCCGCGCGCACGCTGGTGGAGCAGGTGTTCGGCCTGGCCGACCGGAAGTGGCGCGGCATCGGCGAGATCCCGATGAGTGGCCTCGTGCTGCGCGACGAATACATGGCGTGGGACGCGGAGACCAAGTTCGGCGTGGGCGGGATCCACACCGAGGAGTCGAGCGAGTGCCGCGCCGGCGACGTGCTGCGCGGGCAGCTCAAGCCGCACCAGTGCCCGGCGTTCGGCAAGGCGTGCAAGCCCGAGCACCCGCTCGGCGCGCCGATGGTGTCGAGCGAGGGCGCGTGCGCGGCCTACTACAACTACGGCCGCCTGCGGGAGCCCGAGGCCGCGGCCAAGTGACCACGATCGCCTCCACCGGGCTCGTCTGTCCGACGCCGATCACGTCGAACGAGCGCGTGCAGCTGGGCCACGGCTCGGGCGGCAAGATGAGCGCGGCGCTCATCCGCGACCGCTTCATGCCGCATTTCACCAACGACGTGCTCGCCCAGCTCGGCGACGCCGCCACGCTCGAGCTGCCCCACGGGCGCATCGCCGTCTCCACCGACACCTTCGTCGTGAGCCCGCTCGAGTTCCCGGGCGGCAACATCGGCGCGCTCGCCGTGCACGGCACGGTGAACGACCTCGCCATGATGGGCGCCGAGCCGCGCTACCTCACCGCGGGGTTCGTGCTGGAGGAGGGGCTGGCGTTCGACGTGCTCGACCGCGTCATCGCCACCATGGCGCAGGCGGCGCGGGACGCCGGCGTGCTGCTCGTGACCGGTGACACGAAGGTCGTCGAGCGCGGCCGGGCCGACGGCATGTACGTGAACACCACCGGCATCGGCGTCATGGACGACGTGGTGCGGCCTGGGCCGCACCTCGCCCGCCCGGGCGACGCGGTGCTCGTCTCCGGCCAGCTCGGCCGGCACGGCATGGCGGTGATGGCGTTCCGCGAGGGGCTCGCGTTCGAGAGCGCCATCACCAGCGACACGGCGGCGCTGACGCCCCTGGTGCGGCTGCTGAAGGAGGTGGCGGGGGCGGAACTGCGCGTGCTGCGGGATCCGACGCGTGGTGGCGCGGCGAGCGCGCTCAACGAGATCGCGCAGGCCTCCAAGGTGGGCATCGCGCTCGACGAGCGGCGCTTGCCCGTGCCGACGGATGTGGCGGCCGCCTGCGAGATGCTCGGCCTCGACCCGCTCTACGTGGCCAACGAGGGCGTGCTCGTCGCCTTCGTCCCCGGCGCGCTCGCCGACGCCGCCCTCGCCGCCCTCCGCGCCCACCCGCTCGGCGCCCACGCCGCCAGGATCGGCGACGTCGTCGAGAAGCACCCGGGCATGGTGGTCCTCCGCACCGGCATGGGCGGCACCCGCGTGGTGGACATGCTCCCCGGCGACCAGCTGCCCCGCATCTGCTGACCCGCCGGTCTCCCCGGCAGCGTCACAACCCCAGCCGCCGCCGCAGCGCCACGAACCGCGGGTCGTCGTGGTACGGCCGGAACTCGGGGACGACCATCAGGTCGCTGAGCAGGTCGTCGCGCGTCGCCGCCGCACGCTCGAGCGAGCGCAGCGTCCCGTCGCGGTCCCCGAGCGCCGCGTAGGCCGAGGCCAGCACCGACGCCTGCGTCGTGGAGTCGCGCTCGAGCCGCGCGATGACCGCGCGTGCCTGCGCCGTCCGGCCGATCCGCGCCAGCACGTACGCTTCCGTGGCGTCGAGATACGCCGTGCCGCTCGGCGAGGCCTTCGCGGCCGCGAGCGACGCGAGCGCACCCGTGCTGTCCCCCGCGTCCGCCTGGGCCGCCGCCATGTTGGAGAGGAAGCTCACGTCGTTCGGCACGAGCGCGAGCGCCGCCCGGTACGCCTCGATCGCCTCCGCATGGTGCTCCGTCAGCGCGTACACGCCCGCGAGCGCGTTGTGCGCGGCCGGGTTGAGCGGGTCGAGCGCCACCGCGTGACGCGCCACCGCCAGCGCCTCCTCGGGCTGGCCGCGCCGCAGCAGCACGCGCGCGCGTATGGTGTACGCCCCCGACTGTGACGGCGCCAGCCCGATCGCGCGCGCCACGTGGCGGTCGGCGCGCTCGAAGTCCCAGTCGCGCACGGCGGCGATGCGGGCGAGCGTCATGTGCGCCTCGGGCGTCTCGCGCGTCTGGAGCGATCGCTCGACCTCGCGCCGCGCCCGGGCGTACGTCTCGTCGGGCGCCGTGTGGCGCAGCGTGGGATCGTACGCCAGGGTCAGCGCGAGGTACGCGCGCGCCCGCGCGTACGAGGGGTCGCGCGCGAGCGCGGAGTCGAGCCGCGCGTACACCGAGTCGTTGTAGGC
>DASUOW010000253.1:0-5342 GCA_036276435.1 Gemmatimonadales bacterium | reverse complement strand
CCCACGAGCGAGCCCGGGGCGCGCGCCGCCGGCTCCTCCACCGTCGCCGACAGCACGTAGAAGCGGGCCGGGTCGGGCTGGGGCTTCAGCGAGAGGCAGCCGGCAGCCCCGGCGGCGAGCGCGAGCAGCATCCCCTGCCGGATCATCGCTTCTCCTCTCCGGGCCGGCCGCGCAGCAGCGCGCCCGGGTTGCGTTCCAGGTATTCGGTGAGCGAGCGCAGCGACTGCGCCGCGCCGGAGATGTCCTTCATGGCGCCCTCGACCCGCACGAAGGTGGGCGACTCGGGGTCGAGGCTCACGCGGGCCGCCGCGAGCGTGGTGTCGAGCCGGGACAGGCTCTGCTCCAGGCGTGCGGAGGTGCGGCGGAGCGACTCCATCGTCGGCCCCATCTCGGTGCTGGCGTTGCCGGCGAGGCGCCCGATGCTGTCGGAGGTGCTCTGCAGCGTGACGAGGGTCTGCTGCAGCTCGGTGGCCATCTCGCTCACCTTCGCGTCGCCGAAGAGCTTGTTGACGTTGTCGAGCACCGTCTGGAGCCGGAGCGCCAGGCCCTGGAAGTCGATCTTGGCGATGACGCGCAGCAGGCGGACCATTTCCGCCTGCAGGTCGGCGTCGCCGGTGGGCACCGCGGGGATCTCCATGAACTCCACGCCCGGGTCCTGCACCAGGACGGCGTCCACGTCGGGCCGGAACTCGAGGGCGAGGTACTTCTGGCCGGTGACGAAGCTCTCCGTCTGCAGCTCGGCCCGCAGGCCGCGGGCGATCATGCTGTCGATGACGGGGCGCTCGCGGAGCGCGCGTCCCGAGGCCCCGCGGCTCCGCACCCGCTGCTCGTCGATCTCGAAGACGACGGGAATGCTGCCCGCCATCGTGTCCTGCCCGAACGACAGGTAGATGCCGGTCACCTCACCCACGACGATGCCGCGGAAGCGGACGGGCGCCCCGACCCGCAGGCCGGTCACCGACCCGGTGAAGTAGGTGACGAACGGCACCTTCCGCGAGAAGAACCGCCCGCCACCCAGCATGGTGACGAGCGCCGTCGCGAGCGCGAGGCCGCCCAGCACGAAGATGCCCACCCAGCGCGGGTTCCACTTCGCCATCAGGTCCGCCCCTCCCGCGGGTCGGTGCCACGATTGAGGAACCGCCGCACCGCCGGGTGCGGGGCATCCGTCTTGAGGACGTGCGGGTCGCCGGATGCGACGATGGTCCGGCTCTCCGTGTCCAGGAAGATGCTGTTCGACGCGATCGTGAAGATGCTGTCGAGCTCGTGCGTCACCACCACCGCGGTGGCGCCCAGGCTGTCGCGCAGCTCGAGGATCAGCTGGTCGAGCAGCCGGGCCGACACGGGATCGAGTCCCGCCGAGGGCTCGTCGAAGAAGAGGATCTGCGGGTCGAGCGCGATGGCCCGCGCCAGCCCGGCCCGCTTCTGCATGCCGCCGCTGATCTCCGACGGATAATAGTCCTCGAACCCGCGCAGGCCCACGAGCGCGAGCTTGAGATGGGCCAGCTCCCGGATCTCGGCCGGGGGGAGGTCGGTGTACTCCTCGATCGGCAGCGCCACGTTCTCGGCCAGCGTGAGCGAGCTCCACAGCCCGCCCGTCTGGAAGGTCACGCCGCAGCGGCGCAGGAGTCGCGCGCGCTCCTCGGGCGGGGCGGCGGTGAAGCTCTCGCCGCCGTAGAGGATCTCGCCCTCGACCGGCTCGAGCAGGCCCAGCAGGTGGCGCAGCAGGGTGCTCTTGCCGGAGCCGGAGCCGCCCATGATGACGAACACGTCGCCGCGCTGCACGGTGAAATCGAGGTCGCGCATCACGATGCGGTCGCCGAAGGCCATGGTGAGGCCCCGGACCTCGATGGGATCAGAGTCCGAGGACATTGAACACGTAGGCGAAGATGCCGGCCGCGGCGATGATGAGGACGATGCCGAGCACCACCGCCGAGGTGGTGGCGCGGCCCACGGCGGCGGCGCTGCGGCCGCAGCGGATGCCGTGCCAGCAGCCCGCCATCGCGACCAGCGCGCCGTAGACGATGCCCTTGAAGAGGCCGCCGAGCAGGAACTTGAGCGGCACCGCGGCGCGCGCCTGGGTGAAGAACTGCAGCGGCGAGATGTCGAACATGGTGGAGGCCACGAGGCTGCCGCCCAGGACGCCGATGACGTCGGCGTAGAGCGTGAGCAGGGGCGTCATGATGACGAGCGCCATCACCCGCGGCAGGACGAGGGAGTCGACCACCGAGATGCCGTTCACGCGGAGCGCGTCGATCTCCTGGTTGGTCTGCATGGTGCCGATCGCGGCCGCATACGCCGCTCCCGAGCGGCCCGCGAGCACGATGGCCGTCATCACGGCCGCCATGTCGCGCACCATGGCGATGCCGACGAGGTTGGCGACGTAGAGCGTGGCGCCGAACTCCTGCAGCTGCGCCGCGCCCACGAAGGCGAGGATGAGCCCGAGGAGGAAGTTGACGAGCGCGACGACGCCGAGCGCCTCGGGCCCCGCCTGCTGGATGAGCAGCGCCAGGTCGCGACTGCGGACCTGCGCCGTGCCGCGCACCCATCGCCCCAGCGACAGCGCCACCTCGCCCACGAATTCGATGAAGTCGCGCCCGGCGTGCCAGGTGTCGTACGAGGCCTCGCCGAGCCGGTCGATGAAATCGCGCTCCTCCGTCTCGCGCTGCGCGTCGGGCCGCTCCGGCACCGCATCCGCGAGCGCGAGCAGCCGGCGGGCCCCCTCCGGCAGCCCGTCGGGCAGCACCGACACCTCGCGCTCGCGGGCCGCGTCCCCCAGCCGGAGCAGCGCCGCGAGGAACGACGAGTCCCAGCGCCCCACCGCCTCGGCGCGAAACCGGACCCGCGCCCCGCCCGGCAGCGCCTGGACGGCAGCGAGCGCCTCGGCGACCCCCGCGGGGGCGGCGCCGATGACCCAGTCGCCGGCGATGAGGAGCTCGAGGCCCGCGTCGTCCGCGCGCACGCTGATGCTGGGCGCGGGGCTGGCGAGGTCCGTCACGGTGGGGGGCATCGCCCGGAAACTCGTCACGAACCGCCTGTGGGGCAACGGGTTGGCCGAATCCGTATTAATCTTCACGACTGCCGATGAGCCGACCCGACGCCCCCCTCCCCGACCGCCTGCAAGCCGCCCTGGGCGACCGCTATCGCCTCGAGCGCGAGCTCGGCGCCGGCGGCATGGCGATCGTGTGGCTCGCCGAGGACGTGAAGCACCGGCGCCGGGTCGCGATCAAGCTGCTCCGGCCCGAGCTCGCCGCCGCGCTCGGGCCGAGCCGCTTCGTGCGCGAGATCGAGATCGCCGCCCAGCTGCAGCACCCGCACATCCTGCCACTCCTGGACTCGGGCGAGGGCGACGGGCTCGCCTGGTACGTCATGCCGTACGTCGAGGGGGAGTCGCTGCGCGAGCGCGTGGCGCGGGCGGGCGCCCTGCCCCTCCCCGAGGCGCTCACGATCGTGCGCGAGGTGGCCGACGCGCTGGCCCACGCGCACCGGCGCGGCGTGGTGCACCGGGACGTGAAACCCGACAACGTCATGCTGGCCGACGGCCACGCGCTGGTGATGGACTTCGGCGTGGCCAAGGCGCTCTCGGACGCGCGCAGCGACGGCCCGATGACGAGCGTGGGCATGGCGATCGGGACGCCGGCCTACATGGCCCCCGAGCAGGCGGCCGGCGACCCGGACGTGGACCATCGCGCGGACATCTACGCACTGGGCTGCCTCGCGTACGAGGCGCTGGGCGGGCGGCCGCCGTTCACCGGCACCACGCCGCAGCAGATCCTCGCGGCGCAGATCTCCCGGACGCCGGAGCCGCTCGCGAGCGTGCGGGCCGGCCTCCCCGGCGCGGTGGGCGACGCGGTGATGCGCTGCCTCGCCAAGCTGCCGGCGGAGCGGTTCGACAGCGCCGCGGACTTCCGCGCCGCGCTCGACGGCGCCTCGGGCGCCACGGCCGCGATGCCGGCGGCGCCGGGGCGCTGGTACGGCCACCCGCTGCGCGTGGCGGGCCAGTACGCCATCGTCGCCACCGCGCTGCTCGGACTCAGCTACTTCCTCGTGATGCAGGCGGGCCTGCCGGACTGGGTGCTGCGCGCGGCGATCGCGCTCGCGGTGGCGGGCCTGCCGGTGCTCCTCGCCACCGGCCTGGCCGAGCGCGGGCGCGCCGTCCAGCGCGCCACGGGCACCTTCCGCACCGGCGACGAGCCGGGCATGCGCCGTCACCTCACCTGGCGGCGCGCGATCACGCTGGGCGGCGTGGCGTTCACGGCGCTGTTCCTCGCGGCGGGCACGTGGATGGGCCTGCGCGCGGCGGGCATCGGGCCGTCGGCGTCGCTGATGGCCGCGGGCAAGCTCGCCGCGCGGGACCGGCTCGTGGTGGCCGACTTCGACAACCAGAGCAGCGACTCGACGCTGGGCGGGTCGATCACCGAGGCGTTCCGCATCGACCTGGGCCAGTCGCCGATGGTGACGGTGCTCAACGCGACACAGGTGCAGGGCGGCCTGGCGCGTATGGGGCGGGCCCCGGGTGCCGGCCTCGACACCGCGACGGCGCGGGAGCTCGCGGTGCGGGAAGGCGCAAAGGCCTACGTGGCGGGCGACATCCGCTCGGTGGGACCGGGGTACGTCATCAGCGCCCGGCTCGTGAGCACCGCCGACGGCAGCGAGCTCGTCACGCTGGGCGAGAAGGCGAGTGACGGCACCGCGCTCCTCGACGCCGTCGATCGGCTGGCGAGCCGGCTGCGCGAGCGGATGGGCGAGTCGCTGCGCACCATCCGCGGCAGCGAGCCGCTGGAGCAGGTGACGACCTCGTCGCTCGAGGCACTCCGGCTCTACAGCGAGGCGCAGCAGGCGTCCGCGCGCGCGGAGCACGAGCGCGCGATCGACCTGCTCAAGCAGGCGCTGGCCATCGATAGCGGCTTCGCGATGGCCTGGCGCAAGCTCGCCGCCGTGTACCAGAACGCGCGGGCGCCGCAATCGCTGCGACAGGACGCGGCGACACGTGCGTACCGGTTCCGAGACCGCCTGCCGCCCAACGAGCGCGACCAGGCCGCCGCGACGTACTTCTGGTCGGTCGACGCGCAGCCCGACTCGGCCGAGCGCGCCTTCAAGGCGGTGCTGGCCCGCACGCCCGACGATCTCACGGCGCTCAACAACTACGGCATGCTGCTCACGCGCCTGGGCCGTCCGGCCGAAGCGGAGGTGCTGCTGCGGCGCGGGCTGGAGATCGACAGCGGCCTGAGCGCGCTGTACGTGAACCTTGGAACGGCGCTCTCGGCACAGCACAAGACCGCCGAGGCGGGCCTGGTGATGGACGCCTACGAGCGGAAGGTGCCGAGTGCGCACGGCATGATCGT
>DASUOW010000252.1:0-8525 GCA_036276435.1 Gemmatimonadales bacterium | reverse complement strand
GGGCCTCGTAGCCCGTCTTCTCCACCACCGCGATGAGCTGCTGCGGCGAGGTGCGCTCGGGATCGTAGGTGATGGCCGCCGAGTTGGTCATCAGGTTCACGGCGGCCTGGTCGACGCCGTCGGTGCGCTCGAGCGCGCGCTGCACGCGGGCGCTGCACGCGGCGCAGGTCATGCCGCCGATGTCGAGGCGTTGGCGGACGGTGTCGGTGTCGGGCATGGCGACCTCAGGCGCTGGCGGGCGCCGGTGTGGCATCGTAGCCGGCGTCGGCGACGATGTCCTTGATCTGCTCGGGCGTGGTGACATTCGGGTCGTACTCCACTTCGGCGCGGCCCATCTGGACCGAGCGCAGTTGCACGCCCGGGGCGGTGGAGAGGGCGTTCTTCACGGCGTTGAGGCAGTGGCCGCAGCTCATGCCGGAGATGTGAAGGGTCATCTGGGTCATCGGTCGAACTCCATTGAGGTCTGCGATCAGTATAGGGGTGGGGGGTATATTGCGCAAGTGATATCCGTTGGCAATTCGCGGGACGCCGTCTCGTCAGCAGACATCGACATAACCGAACTCCTTGCTCTTCTGCTACTTGCACCAGTGCAATCATGGGCACGCCTCCTGCTCCTGCTCTCTTGCATGACGCCAATCGTTCCCGAGCTCCTGTCCAGTGATACCGACGGTGCTGCGGAGCCGACCCTGCTCATCCCGCTGCCGGGGCCCTACGAGTCCCTGGACGACGTGGACGTGCTGACGGCGTGGTACGATGCGCTCACCAACATCGTCGGCGTCGAGGTGCCGCACGACCTGCTGGCCCTCTGGGTCTACACGCCGAAGGGCGCGCAGCTCATCGGCCCCGCGTCGCTGGCGCAGGACGACCTGCGCGTGCCGCTGCCCGCGCCGCGCGTCTCCGGACCCCAGCTCCAGCTCCTCGCCGACATCCTCGAGCACGCCGGCTATCGCTCCGCCGTGGCGCGGCCGGTGCGCGTGGGTCGGCGGGACGTGGGCCTCATGCTCTACGGCGCGTTCGCGCCGAAGGTGTGGGAGGCCGCGACCATCGACGACATGGACCGCATCGCGCGCCGCATCGGCCCGGTGCTGGCCCGGCTCGCGGAACCCGAGCGCGCCCACGACGTGCGCGTCGACGAGCAGCGCGCGTTCGAGCGGATCGGCCGGGCCACGCGGGGAGCCCTCTCGCCACGCGCGTTCGCGTCGGAGGTGGGAGCCGCGCTCGCGCTGCTGATGCCGATCGAGCGGCTCGAGCTGCTCATCACGGGCGGCGCCAACGACCAGGGCTATCGCCTCGACGACCACGACAGTGGTGCCCTCTGGAGCCGGGCCTCGCTCATCGTCCCGCGCGAGGTGCTCGACCCCGTGGCCATCGTGGGCGACGCCGAATCCATCGTGGTGCAGGACGCCCTGGCCGACACCCGCTGGCGCGCGTGGGCCGCCGACGGCGTCCGCAGCGTCCTCGCCGCGCGGCTCGTGGTGGCCGACAAGCTCGTGGGCCACCTGCTCATCGCCTCGTCGGAGGCCGGCCTCTACGATGACGAGGACGCGCGCCGGCTGGCCCTCGTGGCGCCGTGGATTGCGGCCCGCGTGGACGGCATGGTGCAGGGCTACCAGCTGCGCGGTCTCCGCGCCCAGCTCGGGTCGGCCAACTCGGTGCCGGTGCAGCTGCGCCGCATGGCGACGGTGCTCGCCACCTCGAGCGACCTGGGATCGGGCCTGCGCGAGTACATGTCGGAGGCTACGGCACTGCTTCCGTTCCACCGCGTCCGCATCGCCCTCCGCATGGACGATGACCGCATCGTGATGCTGGTGCCCGGCGAGACCACGTCGCTCGCGAACCTGCCGTCGGCGCCGATCAACGGCGGCGTGGTGGGCCGGGTGCTCGCGGGCGAGGCGCCGCACGGCGTGATGGGTGGCGGGCTCGAGGTGGAGCTCGTCTTCCCGCTCCGCGTGGCGAATGCGGTGACGGGGGCGATGATCCTCACGACCGGCACGCCGGCGGCGTTCACGAAGAATCATCTCGCGCTGGCGCAGCAGGTGGCGGATGGAGCCGGGCTGTTCATCGAGCACGTGCGGCGGGAGATGGAGCGGCAGGTGGGCTAGGCGCCCCTGCTCATTGCGAGGAGCGAGCGCAGCGAGCGACGAAGCAATCCGGATGCGAAGAGCGGGACCCCGTGCACGCGCACCGAGTCCCGCTCTTCGCATCCGGATTGCTTCGGCCCCTGCGGGGCCTCGCAATGAGCAGGGGCGCCTACTTCATCGCCGCCGTCTTCGCCCCCTGCAGCTCATCCGCCAGCGCATCCGCGTCATAGACCTTCCTGAGCGCCTCGATGATCGCCCGCGAGTCCACGAACACCGAGCGTGCCGTCTTCTCCGTGAACAGGAACCGGTTCGGCAGCATCTCCATGTTCCCGTCGAAGATGAGCCCGACCACCTCGGCGTCCTTGTTCACCACCGGGCTCCCCGAGTTGCCGCCGATGATGTCGTTCGTGGCGGCCACGTTGTAGGGCGTGGTGTCGTCGAGCTTCGCCTTCCGCTCCTGCCAGCGCTTCGGCAGCGCCCACGGACCGGCGCCGTCGAACGCGCGGCTGCGGTCGTAGAGGCCCGAGAAGGTGGTGTAGGCCGGGGCGTAGGTGCCGTTGAGCGGGTAGCGCTTCACCTCGCCGTCCGAGATGCGCAGCGAGAAGGTGGCGTCCGGCGACACGCCGTTCCCGTAGGTGGCGAGCAGCGCCTGGGCCACCTTCTCCGACGCGGCCGTCTCGCGGTCCATCAGCGCCTGCACCGCCTTCGCGTTCCGCCGCTCGAGCGGGTCGATGGTGCGGGCGAGGGCCAGGAACGGATCGTTCGACTTCGCGATCGCGTCGCCGCCGGCCTCGAAGAGCGCCTTCCGCTCCGCCGGCGTCTTGAGCACGCTGCTCTCCACCATCGCGCGCGCCGCCTCGGCGGGCGTGCGGGTGCCCATCGCCGCCTTCCGCGCCGGGTGCGTCGCGGGGAGCTCGGACGCCATCGCCTCGAAGTACGTCGTCAGGTTGGCGATCTCGAGGTCGGTGTCGATCGGCTGGCCGCCGACCATCGCGGCTTCCGTCTGGCGCCGGTTGGCCTCCTTGAACGCCGGCAGGCGGTCGGCGTCGGGCTTGGCCATCTCCACCTGGTAGCGCGCGAAGAGGCTCGCGAGCGGCAGCAGGCGGCCGCCGTCGGTCTGGAACTGCTCGTAGCGCCGCTTCACCGCCGTCGCCTTGAGCGAGTCCTGCACCTTGGCGATCTCCGCCCACGCCGTGCCGTACTTCGCCTTGAGCTCGGGGTTGGCGTTCACCTTGGCGATGAACTCCTTCTCCCACTTCGCCTTGTGCGCCATCAGCTCCTCGTCGAGCAGGCCCGTCTGGTAGCCGCCGATGGCCTTGCGCGTGTTCTGCAGGCCGAAGAAGGCGTTACGCTGCGACTTCCCCTTCACGGTGTCGGCCTGCATGTACTTCTCGAGCGTGCCGATGCGGCGGTCGAGCGCCTTCATCTGCGAGGGGTACGCCACGTCGCGCAGGTACTGCAGCTGCGACATGGTGTTGAGGCGTCCGGTGGAGCCGGGGTTGCCGATGACGAAGGTGAGGTCGCCCTCCTTCGTGCCGGCGGGGCTCCACTTGAAGTGGTGCGGCGTGTCGGCCGGCTTGCCGTTGTCGTACGCGCGCACGAACGTCATGTCGAGGTCGTGGCGCGGATAGGTGAAGTTGTCCGGGTCGCCGCCGAAGAAGGCGATCTGGGCCTCGGGCGCCATCACCAGCCGCACGTCGTTGAAGCGGTGGAAGCGGTACAGCTTGTACTGGCCGCCGCGGTAGAACGTCACCACCTGGCAGTGCTTGTCCTTCGCCTCGGCCTGGCACTCCTTCTCGATCGCCGCGACGGCGTCGGTGCGCAGCTTGCCGGCCTGCTCGGGCCGGGCCCCTGCGATCGCCTTCATGACGCGCGGCGTGACGTCGGTGATCTCCTGCAGCTGGTCGAGGAAGAGGCCCTGGCAGGCGCGCTCCTCCTCCTTCGTCTTCGCGTAGAAGCCGTCGGCGAGGAAGTCCTCGCCCTCCTTCGTGGCGCTCTCGATGCAGGCACGGGCGCAGTGGTGGTTCGTCATCACGAGCCCGTTGGGCGAGACGAACGACGCCGAGCAGCCGCCGCCGTAGCGCACGGCAGAGAGTCGCACGTGATCGAGCCACTGCTGCGAGGGCCGGAAGTCGTAGCGCTTGGCCCAGTAGTCGAGCGGCGGGACGTCGAACGTCCACATCTTGCCGGTCTCGAGGCCGGGGTACTCGCCCTGCAGCTGGGCCTGGGCGGGGACGGCGGTGAACGCGAGGGCGACGAGCGCCGCAAGACGAAGCAGGTGTTTCACAGATCCCTCGGGTACGGGAGACGGTACGCGCCGCGCCTCAGAGCGTCGGCTGGAATCGATTGCGCCGGGCCAGCGCCACGACGAGCGTCCGGGCGACGAGGATGCCCGCGATCGCCGCGAGCACCACGTCGCTGAAGAAGTGCGCCTGCGCCATCACCCGCGTCAGCGCGCAGCCCGCGGCCCAGAGCAACCAGACCGGCGCGGTGCGCGGGAACAGATACGAGAGCATCGCGGCCCCCGCGAACGCCACCGCGGCGTGACTGCTCGGCAGACCCAGGTTCCGCGTGCTCCAGGGATTGTCGAGGAAGTCGCGGAAGACGTACAGCCCGTCGTGCATGCCCGGACGCTCGCGCCGGATGACGAGTTTCAGGAGCTCCGCCGCGAGGCCGCCAAGGATTGGCGCCACCGCCAGCATGAGCCCCCGGTGCCACGTGCCATGCGGCACGGCGGGCACGCGGTTCCGGTCGTACATCACCAGGGCCGCCGCGCCCATCAGCCAGGTGGGCAGGAATCCCGCGATGCGCAGGAACCGCCCCATGTCGTTCCCGTATACGTTCGCCGCGGGAACATGATGAAACACCCAACCGTCCATGAAGCAGGCCAGCACAAACAGAAGGGCGCTCGACAGGAGCGCCCCGGCTGGGAGCCAGCGGATATCGGGCGTCTCAGTGGCCACAGCTGCAGGACCCTCCACACCCCCCGCCCATGGTGGGCTCACCCACCTTGGCGCTTTCCTTCGAGGTGAGGAGGGCGGTGCCGCCGCTGATCACGCGCTCCACCGGCTCGCCCGTCTCGGGGTCGTGCGTCAGGGGCGCGTCGCTCATGGCCTGCCGCACGTCGAACCGGCGGCCGCTCGGGGTCTGGTAGGTGTAGGTCGGCATGCAGGAAACCTAAATCAGGGCACCCAGTCGGCAATGAACACGTTGGTCTCGCCCGGCTTCGCCTGGTTCCGGTTCGAGGCCCACAGCAGCTTCTTCCCGTCCGGGCTGAACATCGGGAACGAGTCGAAGTCGCCGTGCGTGGTGATCTTCTCGAGACCCGTCCCGTCCGGGTTGATCAGGAACAGGTCGAAGTTGCCGCTGCGCGGCTTCTCGTAGTTCGACGAGAAGATGATCTTCTTCTGGTCCGGCGTGAAGATCGGGGCGAAGTTGGCCCCGCCCAGGTTGGTGACCTGCCGCTGGTTGGAGCCGTCAGCGTTCGCGACGAACACCTCGGTGCGCGCCGGTCGCACGAGCTTCTCGCCGAGGAGCTTGAGGTAGTCGGCGGTGTCGGCGGCCGTCTTCGGGTAGGCCGCGCGCCACACGATCTGCTTGCCGTCGGGCGAGAACCATGCGCCGCCGTCGTAGCCCACGCGGTTGGTGATCCGCTTCACGTTGCTGCCGTCGACGTTCATCGTGTAGAGCTCGATGTCGCCGTCCTTCGTGCTCGTGAAGAGGAGCGTCTTCCCGTCCGGCGAGAGCGTCGTCTCGGCGTTGTAGGCGCCGTTGTTCGTCAGCTGCTTCAGGTCGCTGCCGTCGAGCTTCGAGGTGTAGATCTCGAGGTTGCCCAGCGGCCAGACGTAGCCCTTCGACATGTCGGGGCGCGGCGGGCACGCGGGGTCGTCCTTGAAGGTCGAGCTGTAGAGGACGCGCCGGTCGTTGTCGATGAACGCGCCGCAGGTGGTGCGACCCTGACCGTTCGACACGCGACGGATGTTCGAGCCGTCGGCGTTCATGATGTACTGCTGGTCGCAGCCCTCGTCCACCTTGTGCTGCCACTGGTAGATGATCTTCGTGCCGTCCGCCGAGAAGTACGCCTCGGCGTTGTTGCCGCCGAAGGTCAGTTGGCGGATGTTCGCCAGGTGGCGCTCGTCGGCCTCCGGCTTGACGTAGGTCGTCGAGGGCGGATTCGTGGCCGGCTCGGCGCCGCCGGCGGAGGTGTTCGACATCCGCGAGCAGGCGGCGGCACCGAGGAGCAGGGGAACCCAGCGGACGGACCGAGCGATGAACATTCGCGTAAACTCTTGGGAATGAGGCAATTGGGACCCGCCGACTCGGAGTCGGCGCGGCGGAAAAAGGATAGCGTCCGTCGCGCCCGCCGCAAGCCGTATTCATCCGGACCTCGTCGACTCCTGGCGGCGCTCGCGCTCCTGGGCGCGCCCGCCACCGCCGCTGCCCAATCCTGGGACACCCCCGCCGTCACCGCCGTGCTCGACCGGGCCGCCGGGCGCCGGGCCACCAACGACTCCACCCTGCGGGCATGGTCCGCCGAGGCCACCGGGACACTGCAGTTCCTCGTCGACCTCGGCGAGCTCACGCTCGGTGCCCGCGGGGTGAAGGTGGAACAGCTCGCCACCCTGCTGCAGTGGCGCCGGCCCGGCCGCGCCGAGCAGCGCATCGTGGGCCGGCGCGACACCCTCGTGCTGCCCGCCGACGCGGGGTTCTACCGCGATCGCTACGGCGTCATCACCAACAACCTCGGCGACCGCGTCGTGCTGGGCGAAGGCAACGACGTGCGGGACCTGCCGCACCCGCTCTCGTCCGCCGGCCGCGCCCGGCACAGCTTCGCGCTCGTCGATTCGCTCGCGCTCTCGCTGCCCGACGGCCGGCGGGTCGAGGTCTACGAGCTGCTCGTGCGGCCCCGCGCGCCGGACGCGCCGGCGATGGTCGGCAGCCTCTACGTCGCGAAGGAGGCCGGCGACCTCGTGCGGCTCGCCGTGACGTTCACGGCGTCGGCGATCCTGGATCCCCGCATCGAGCGGCTCTCCCTCGTGCTGGAGAACCTCCTCGTGGAAGGCCGCTACTGGCTGCCGTTCCGCCAGCAGCTCGAGGTGGTGCGGAAGAGCACCTGGCTCGACTTCCCCGCGCGCGGCATCGTGCGCGCACGCTGGGACGTCTGCTGTCACGACGTGATCGCCGACACGGCGACGCGCGAGCTGCCGCCGCTGCCGTCCGGCGGGCCGATCATGCTCGCCAACCCCGGCACGACGGTGCGCCTGGCACCGGCGGAGGAACTGGCGCGGCACGAGTGGCCGGATTCGCTGGGCGCCGCGCTCGACGACGGGTCGGCGCGCGCGAGCGAGGCCGAGGCGCGCGAGGTGCAGGCGCGCGCCGAGGAACTGGTGCGGCAGCGGGCGCTCGACCGCACCACGTCGGGGCTGAGCGGGCGATCGCTGTCGCAGTTCGCGCGGTTCAACCGGGTCGAGGGCGTCGGCGTGGGCGCCGGCGCGCGTCTCGCGATGGCGCCCGCCTGGACGCTCGGCGGAAGCATCGGGTACGGCGTCAGCGACGAGCAGCTCAAGGCTTCCGTCGACGTGCGCTGGCGGCCGCACTCGTCGCTCGCCCTCAGGGCATTCGGCGAGCGCCGCTATCGCGAGGCCGGCGACATCGCCGAGACCAGCGGGCTGCGGAATTCGCTCGGTGCGCTGTTCTTCGGCGACGACAACACCAATCCTTACGACGTTCGCGGTGGCGGCGTGGGCGCCGAGATCGATCTCGGCACGCGTACCCGGCTCGAGCTCATGGCGAGCTACGAGGATCAGCGGCCCGTCGACGTGAACACGTCGCCGCTCGGCGGATCGTTCGGCCCGACCATTCCGGCGCTCGAGCTCGAGACGGCGCGCGTCGAAGCCGTGCTCACCCGCGGCCTCGGCGACGGGCCGGTGGGTGGGCGCTGGTCGTGGCGCGTCGCGTTCCGCACCGCGTACGTGAACCCCGCGCAAGGCGCCGACGGCGGCTACGCGCGCCTCGCCGGCGCCGCCGAATGGCAGCGTCCGCTCGGACGCCCCACCCTCGTCCTCGGCACCGCGCTCGGCGCGGTGGCGGGCGGCGTCGTTCCGGCGCAGGACCTCGTGCGCTTCGGCGGCATCACGACGGGGCCGGGCTATTCCTTCCATGCCTTCGCCGGCGAGTACGCCTGGAGCCAGCGCGCCGAGTTGCGGGTGCCGGTGCCGTTCCCGTCGGTGTCCCTGTTCCGGTTCGGCCGAACGCCGCCCCACGTGACGCTCGCGCCGTACGGACACGTGGTGTGCGTGGCCGAGCGGAGCGGTGGCGAGGATGGGTGCTATCCCTCCCTCGGCGTCGGCGCGACGTTCCTCTTCGACCTGCTGCGGTTCGACCTGGCGTACGGGCTGCGGGAGGAGGGCGGGTGGCGGTTCGGGGTGGATGTGGGACGCGTGT
>DASUOW010000251.1:0-5187 GCA_036276435.1 Gemmatimonadales bacterium | reverse complement strand
GACGGCACGCCCTAGGGCGTGCCGGTCGCCTCGGCCCAGACGCGCGTGAGCTGGGGCATCGTCTCCACCTCCAGCTTGGCCATGGCGCGCATGCGGTGCACCTTCACCGTCTGCAGGCTGATGTCGAGCCGCGCCGCGATCTCCCGGTTCCGCATGCCGCCCGCCACGAGCGCGATGACTTCCCGCTCGCGCGGCGTCACCGTGGCGAGGAGGCGGCGCGCACGCCGGACGGCGTCACGCCGCACCGCCTGCGCATCGAACCGCGCGAAGGCGTGCTCGAGCGCGTCGAGCAGGACTTCCTCGCGCACCGGCTTGAGCAGGAAGTCGTGCGCGCCGCGCTTCATCGCGGAGACGCCGGTGGGCACGTCGCCGTGCGCGGTGAGGAAGATGACCGGCAGGTCGATGGCCAGCCGCGCGAGCTCCGCCTGCACCTCGAGCCCGGACAGGTCGGGCATGCGCAGGTCGAGCAGGATGCACCCCTCCTGCAGCGCCGCCGCCGCATCGAGGAGCGCGCGCCCCGAGGCGTACGGGCGCACCTGGAAACCGCACAGCGCCAGCAGGCCGCCGAGCGAACTGCGCACGGCCGCGTCGTCGTCCACGAGGTGGACGGTGCGCGGCCGCGTCACGGCTGCGCCAGCGGCAGGACGATGTGGAACACGCTGCCTCCTTCCGGGGGGCACTCGGCCCACAGCCGGCCGGCGTGCGCCTCGATGATGGACCGGCTGAGCGAGAGGCCGAGTCCCAGGCCGTCCGGCTTGGTGGTGAAGAACGACTGGAACAGCTCCGGCAGCACCGCCGGCGGAATGCCGGGACCGGTGTCCGCGACCGAGAGCCGCACGCTCCCCTCGTCCTCGTTCCGGATCCGGATGGTCGCCCGGCGGCGCGCCGGCGGCAACTCCGCCATCGCGTCGGCCGCGTTCAGGAGCAGGTTGGCCAGCACCTGCTGCAGCTGCACGGCGCTGCCCTGCACGGCGGCCCGCTTGCCGCGATCGTCGTGGAACTCCACCGCCACGCTGCGACCGCTCAGCTCCTGCCGCAGCAGTCGCACGGTGTCGGCCACGACGTCCTCCAGCGCCACGTCGGGGTCCCACGACTGCTGCTTGAGCACGAACGCGCGCAGCGAGCGGATGACGTCGGCGGCCCGCTCGCTCTGGTCCACGATGGCGTCGAGCGTGGGGCGGAGCTGCTCCTGTTCGCCCATCGCGGCGAGCCGCCGTGCCTGCTGTGCGCTGCCCATCACGGCGGCGAGCGGCTGGTTGAGCTCATGGGCGATCGAGGTGGCGAGCTCGCCGGCCGTCGCGAGCCGGCTCAGGTGCGCCAGCTCGCGCGCCGCGTCCGCCGCCTGTCGCTCGGCGCGCTCGCGCTCGGCCATCTCCCGCTGCAGCGCCCGGTTGCGCTCGCGAATGCGGCGCGTCAGCCACTGGAACACCGCCCAGACCAGGGCGACCCCCAGCGCGAGCGCGAGCGCGCGAGCGGTCGGGGTTTCCCACCATCGGGGCTGCACCAGCACCGGAATCGACTGCGACGCTTCCTCGGGCGCGCCGAAGTTGCGCACGATCCGCACCTCGAACACGTACCGCCCCGGCGCGACACTCGCGTAGCGGGCGACGCGCGCGTCGCCCGCATCGAGCCAGTCGCGATCGTGATCCCGGAGCCGGTACCGCAGCCGCGCCAGCTCCGTCGCCCCGAAGAGCGGCGAGCTGAAGCGGAACTCCAGTGCATTGACCGACGCCGGCACCCGTGCCGTATCGGGCGTGCCTGCGCTCGTGCCGTCGAACCGCACGTCGTCGATGCGGACGTGGAGCGGCCGCATCTCGTACGGCGCCGCCGCCATCGTCACGCTCGCCACGCCATCCACCGTGGCCACCCACCACCGCTCCGCGGCGGCGTCGAACCAGGTGTTCGGGAAGCCACCGTTGCCCTCGGGCAGCCCCTGCTCCGCACCGATGTCCACGATGCCCAGTGCCGGCCGGCCCGCCGCGATGGCCGCGTGCGCCTCCCGGCGCGGCATCCCCATGATCCCCCCGTCGCCGAGCAGCCAGAGTCGATCGTGACGGTCGATGTGGATCGCGGACAGCAGCTGGTCGAACTGGCGACCCCGCGGTCGGAGCCGGCGCACGCCGTGGTCGGCGTCGTAGTTCGCGAGGCCAGCGCCGTAGCTCGCCATCCACAGCACCGTGTCGGCGTCGAACACGAGGGCTCGGATCGGAGCGGCGGGGACACCCTCGGCCGTGGTGAGCTGCAGGGTGCGGGTGGTGTCCTCGAAGCGACTGACGAGGCCGGTCTGTCCGACCCAGATGCCGCCCGCTTCATCCTCCGCCATCGACGCGACCTTGACGGCCGGCAATGCCGTCGCAGGGAGCATGACTGCGTCCGAATCCGGCGCGGCGAAGTAACCCACCTCCCCGAGGGCCGACGCGAACCAGACCCGACCGCGGCGATCCCGGAGCATGGGATAGAGCTCCCGATCCGGCTGCGCGACCGAGCGGAGCATGACCCGTGAGCGCCCGTCCGCATCCACCCGGATCAGGGCGTTCAGCTGGCCGATCCAAAGCGCGCCGGCAGGTTCGCGCAACAGCCCCTGAATGCACGGGGTCAGCAGCCCGAACGCGGAGGGATTCACCACCGCGACCGCTCCGTCGCGCCATCGAGCGAGCCCGCCGCAGTTGCCGATCCACAACCCGTCGGCGCCGTCGGAGGCCAGATGGTGCACGGGACGCGCCGGCAGGCCGTCGGCGAGCGTGACGCGGCGCACCGCGAGCCTCCGCACGTGGCGCAGTCCCGCGCCGCTGGTGCCGACCCAGACGCCGCCGGCGCCGTCACCGATCATCGCATTGGGCGAGGCGCCGCCCAGGTCGAGCGAGTGGGCAAACGTCCGGCGTACCTCCCACGCGCCGCGGGCATCGCGCGCCACGCGGAGCCTGCGCGCACCCGCATCGTCCGCGACCCACAGCACGCTGTCGCGCTCGTCGGGCCACACCAGCAGCGGTGGACGCCCCCCGAGCCGCGGCACCACGACCTGCGATGGCCGGCCATCGGAGAACAGGCGCTCGATGCCGGCGCAGGTCGCGATCCAGGCGCCGCCATCGCGGGTCGGGGCGACGTCGAACACCTCCGCGCACGCGATCCGCGCGCGCTGCACCGTGCGGGGATGGCCTGGCACGAGGCGCACCACGCCTCTCGCGCCGCCGATCCAGAGCACGCCTCGAGCATCCATCTCGAGCACGCGCAGCGGGCCGACGATGCTGTCGGGCAGGCCGTCGATGGGGAGCCAGTGCCCGCCATCCAACCGACGCACGCCAGCCACCGTGCCGACCCATACCGTGTCGGACGGACCGATGGCCAGGTGGAAGAGTGGAGTGAGCGCATCGGCCGGCACGCGCGCGGGCCCGCCCGGCAGCATCCGGCCGATCCCCACCGACGGCCACGACAACCAGATTCCGCGGTCACGCACCAGCGCGGTCGCCGGCTCCGGCGCGGCGACCGTCGGCGAACGCGCGTAGGTGACGAAGGTGTCGCCATCGAATCGCGACACGCCGAGGTAGGTCCCCAGCCACAGGTAGCCCTCGTCGTCGAGCGCGAGGCTGGAGATCGAGCTCTGCGGGATGCCCTCGGAGGTCGTCCACGCCGACACGGCGAACGCGACCGGCGGGGGCGCGACCTGGCCGCGCGCGACGCCGGACGGAGCCGCGAGGGCGGCAGCGATCACGACGAGGCTGCGCATCACGCGAGGAGTGTGGGAGTGGGCGCCCTGCACGCGCGGAATGATACTCCTGCTTCAGGAACCGACGCACCCGCGCCGGTGACGGCGTGCCAGTCGGCGTCGCCACAGAGGCACCTGTGGCGGGCCTCGGAAGCCGCGGCCACGAATACCTTGACGTGGACGGTGGAGGCAGGAGAATCGGCAACGGATCGGGGAGCGGCAATTATACCGAGGCTCAACAAGTCGCCCCCCGGCGACGGCCGCTGGACGTTCGAGGTGCGGTCCGGGCGCCTGCGCGTTGCTGCTTGACTGCTGCTTGACGACCTCGTGCTATGATCGCGACGAGCATCCGGGTCGGCTGGCCTGCGACAACCGGCATCGTGAAGGTGATCACATGGCCGCGGCCTCCGACCCCGACGGGAAGGAGGCACTCATGTTCGCGTCTCGCACATGGCGCACGCTGCCGGCGATTGCCGCAGCCCTGCTCCTCGCATGCGACAACGCGCCGAGCGCAACGGAAGGACTGGAGCAGGACAAGTCGCTCCGGCTCTCCGTCATCCCCGGCACGCTCAACGTGCTCGCCGGCACCGGCGGCTCGGGCATCGCGGTGGTGACGCGCGGCGACGCGCTCACGGAACCCGTCCAGCTCAGCG
Source organism: Gemmatimonadales bacterium (assembly GCA_036276435.1). Taxonomy (GTDB): domain Bacteria; phylum Gemmatimonadota; class Gemmatimonadetes; order Gemmatimonadales; family GWC2-71-9; genus JAGGAG01. The sequence continues at coordinate 831 of DASUOW010000251.1, read as the reverse complement.
TCTCGGACGTGCCGGCCGGCGTGACGGTCACGTTCGTGCCTCAGTCCCTGCCGCACACCGTGGACAGTGCCAAGATCGATGTGGCGGTCGCGGAGGGAGTGGTGCCAGGGACTTATCCCATGACCGTTCACGCGACCGCGGTGGGCACCGCGACGGTCGCCCGACCTTTCACGCTGGCGGTCGTGCCTCCACCGGTCGGTGGCTTCGGCGTCATACCCGCCGGAGGTATCCTCACTGTTGACCGCGGTGCGGCACCCACGACGGTGACCCTCACGATCTCGCGCACCGCTCCCTTCACGGGCGCCGTGTCCTTCGCGGTCGAAGGCCTGCCGACCGGCTTCGCCGCTACCGTCACGCCGGCGAGCACGTCCGGTGAGACGGTGACGCTGGCGGTCTCCGCGCCGGCGGACATGGCCCCTGGCGACTACGCGTTCGATCTGCGGATGACGGCGGACGGTGTGGCCGAACTGATCCACAGGTGGAGCGTGAGGGTCCCGGTCGCGCCGGAGGCGGCGCTGCACCTGACGTTCGACCCAGCCGCCGTGACGATCGTGGCCGGAGGGCCCGGCGCCACCGCGACGTTGAACATCGAACGCATCAACTTCACCGGCACCGTGGCCATCTGGGACATGACCTTCGACCCGATCGGCATGACCCTGAGCTCCGACCACGTGGAGACGGCGACGAGCATCACGGTGACGGTGCAGGCGCCCATCACCACGGCGGCCGGGGTGTACCAGGCACGAATCCTCGGTTGGGCAGTGGACTGGGGAGAGCCAGCGAGCGGGGCGACATTGGCGGTGACGGTCGTAGCCGCGCAGTGACGTCATG
>DASUOW010000250.1:0-20271 GCA_036276435.1 Gemmatimonadales bacterium | reverse complement strand
AAGGCCATCACGAGCTCGACGGTGTCGAGGCTGTCCGCGCCGAGATCCTCCATGAAGCTTGCTTCAGCGGTGAGCTTCTCGCGCTCGACGCCCAGCTCCTCGACGATGATGTCCTTGACCCGATCCTCGATCTTGCCAATGTCCGCCATGGTTCCCTCGAAAGTGGAATAGAGACGTCAGTCCTGCTCAGATGACCATGCCGCCGTCGACGACCAGCACCTGGCCCGTCACGTACGCCGCCAGATCGGATGCGAGGAAGACGACCGCGCCGGCCACGTCCTCCGGCCGCCCGAGGCGCCCAAGCGCGATCCCCTCCAATAAGGCCTTCCGTCCGTCCTCGGGCAAGGCGGACGTCATGTCGGTCTCGATGAAGCCGGGCGCGATGGCGTTCACCAGGACGCCCCGGCTCGCGTACTCCTTCGCCACCGACTTCGTGAAGCCGATCAGCCCCGCCTTGCTCGCCGCATAGTTGGCCTGGCCCTTGTTGCCCGTCAGGCCCACTATGCTCGTGACGTTGATGATGCGCCCGCTGCGCCGCTTCATCATGCCCTTCACCACCGCCCTGGTGGTGAAGAAGGCACCCTTCAGGTTCGCGTCGAGCACCGTGTCCCAGTCCGCCTCGGTGAGGCGGAGGAGCAGGTTGTCGCGCGTGAGGCCCGCGTTGTTGACGAGGATGTCGATCGGGCCCAGCGCCTGCTCGGCCGCGGCGATCGCCGCCTCGACCTGCGCGCCGTCGGCCACGTCGCATGCGACGCCGGTGGCGCGCTCGCCGAGCACGGCGGCCACCGCCTGCGCCTTCGCCAGGTCCCGGCCCACGATCGCCACCTTGGCGCCGGCCGCGTGGAGCGCCGACGCCACCGCGTGACCGATGCCGCGAGTGCTGCCGGTCACGAAGGCGACCTTCCCGGTCAGGTCGATCGTCGTCATGAGAGGAACTTCTCCACGTCGTCCGCCGTGCCGAGGCTGGTGCACTCCGCGCCCGGCACGATCCGCTTGAGCAGGCCGCCCAGCACCGCGCCCGGCCCCACCTCGATATAGCGCGCGCCCGGATGCGCCGCGGCAATCGCCTGCATGCAGGCCACCCAGCGCACCGGTGCCGTCAGCTGCTCGGCGAGCAGCCGGCGCGCGGCGTCCGGCTGCTGCACGGCTTCGGCGGTCGCATTCGCGTACACCGGGAAGCAGCCCGCGCGAAACTCGGCCGCCGCCAGCGCATCGGCGAGCCCGGCCACCGCGTCGCGCATCAGGGGCGAGTGGAACGCGCCGCTCACCTTCAGCGGGAGCACGCGCTTCGCGCCCCGCGCCTTGCATCCCTCGCCCGCCCGCGCCACGGCGGCTGGATCGCCCGAGATCACCGTCTGGTCGGGGGCGTTGAGGTTGGCAGCCACCGCCACGTCCTCGCCCTGCGACGCCTCGGCGCACGCGGCTTCCACTTCCGCCGTGGCGAGGCCGAGCACGGCGGCCATGGTGCCGGGGCGCTTCGTGCCGGCGTCGAGCATCAGCTCGCCGCGACGGCGCACGAGCTTCGCGGCGTCCTCCGCCGTCAGGGCGCCGGCCGCCACCCACGCGCTGTACTCGCCGAGGCTGTGTCCCGCGCCGGCCACCACGGTACCGAGACGCTCGCCCACCACGGCCAGCACGGCCGCGCTGTGCGCGAGGATCGCGGGCTGCGCATTGTGCGTGAGCGTGAGCTCCTCTTCCGGCCCTTCCCACATCAGGCGCGACAGCGGCACGCCCAGCGCGGCATCGATGCGCTCGAACGTGGCACGCGCCGCCGGGAAGCGCTCCGCGAGGTCGCGCCCCATGCCCACCTTCTGCGCGCCCTGGCCCGGGCAGAGGACGACGGTCACCACCGGACGACGGTCGCGCCCCAGGTGAACCCGGCGCCGAATGCCACCAGCAGCGCCAACTGGCCCTTCCGAAGCCGTCCTTCCTCTTCCGCCTGCGCGAGCGCGAGCGGAATGGAGGCGGCCGAGGTGTTGCCGTAGCGGTCCACGTTGACCATCACCTTCTCCATCGGGATGCCGGCGTGCTTCGCCGTCGACTCGATGATGCGAAGGTTGGCCTGGTGCGGCACGAGCAGGTCGATGTCCTCGGCCTTCACGCCCGCGCGCTCCAGCGCCACGTCGCACGACTCGGCCATCGCGAGCACGGCGGCCTTGAAGACCTCGCGGCCAGCCATCCTCATGTACTGGCGCCGTCCCTTGACCATGTCCTCGGTGACCGGATCCGACGAGCCGCCACCCGGGATGTAGAGCAGCTCGGCGAGGCGGCCATCGGCCTTCACGAACGTCGAGAGGAGCCCGCGACCGGAGTCGTCGGCCTTCTGCAGGACCGCGGCACCGGCGCCGTCGCCGAAGAGGATGGCCGTCGAGCGGTCGGTCCAGTCGACGATGGTCGAGAGCTTCTCGGCGCCGAGGACCAGCACGTTGCGGAAGTTGCCGGCCGCGATGAGCCCCTCGCCCACCGTCAGGCCGTACACGAAGCCGGGACACGCAGCGGAGATGTCGAATGCGGCCGCGTTGAGGGCGCCGAGGCTGGCCTGCAGGTCGCACGCCTGGGCCGGCATGCGCCGATCGCCGCTCACGGTGGCGCAGATGATCGCATCGACGTCGGCCACGGTGATGCCGGCGCGGTCGAGCGCGGAGCAGCTCGCCGCGTGGCACAGCGACGTCAGCGACTCGTCCGGCCCCGCGATGCGGCGCTCGCGGATGCCGGTGCGCTCGCGGATCCACTCGTCGCTGGTGTCGAGCGCCTGGCTCAGGTCGTCGTTGGTGACGACCCGCTTCGGCACGGCGACGCCGATGCCGTTGATGACGGCGAAGGGGCGCCTGGTCATGCCGGCGTGCCGGCGAGGGTCGCCATCTGCTCGCCGATGTGCCGGCTCAACCCGACTTCCGCCGCGTGCACCGCGCCGCGGATGGCGTTCTTGATGGACTTGGGGCTGGCCGAGCCGTGGCAGATGAGGCACACGCCCTTCACGCCGAGCAGCGGAGCGCCGCCGTACTCCGAGTAGTCGAGCACGCGGAAGATCTCCTTCATGTCGGCGCTGGTCAGCAGCGCGGGGGCGGTGCGGCTGGCGAGCTTCACGATCAGCCGGGACACCGACTCGTAGAACTTGAGCACGATGTTGCCCACGAAGCCGTCGCAGATCACCACGTCGATGCGTCCGTGGCGGGGATGGCCGGCGAGGATGTCCCGGCCCTCGATGTTGCCGCAGTAATGCAGGCCCACCTGCTGCTTGAGCAGCGCGTGCGCCTCCTTCACGACGGCGGTGCCCTTCTCCTCCTCCTCGCCCACGTTGAGGAGGCCCACCGTCGGCGACTCGCGGCCGAGCACGTCGCGCACGTAGATGGCGCCGAGCCAGGCGAAGTTCACCAGCTCGCGCGGGGTGCAGTCGACGTTGGCGCCGCCGTCGAGCACGATGACCGGCTCGTCGGCGGTCGGGAACGGCGTGGCCACGGTGGCACGCGCCACGCCCTCGTGCAGGCCGAGCACGATGGTGCCGGCGGCGAGGGTGGCGCCGGTGTTGCCGGCGGAGATGAACGCATCGGACCCGCCGGCCTTCTGCAGCGCGAGGCCGACGACGAGACTGGAGTTGGGCTTCTTGCGGACGGCGGAGAGGGGCTTCTCGCCCATGCCAACGACGTCGGGCGCCTCGATGATCGCGAGGCGGCGCCGGTCCACGCCGGGATGGCGTGCCAGCTCCGCCTCGATCGCCTCGGTGCGGCCGACCAGCTGGATGATGAAGTCGCCCGGAAACTCGGCGAGGGCGGCCAGTGCGCCGGCCACCTCGGCCTCGGGCGCGTGGTCACCCCCCATCGCGTCCAGCGCGACGCGGATCACCCTCAGTTGTCCTCGACCTCGATCCGCTTCTTGCCCGCGTAGTATCCGCAGGAGCCGCACACGCGGTGCGGAAGCCGGGGCGAGCTGCAGCGGGGACACGCCTGCGTCTTCATGCTGGCCGCGACGTGATTGCCCCGGCGGGAGCGCTTCCGGGACTTCGACTGGCGGCGCTTCGGTACGGCCATGACTTCCTCAGGTGTTGTCGGACCCCTGCGAGTGCACGCACGGTCCAGCGTTCAGATCGGCCCCGCACTTGGGGCAGAGTCCCGCGCAATCCTCGCGGCACAACGGAAACGCCTCGACGGTGAGCGCGAGCTCCTCGCGCACCGCCTGGCCCAGGTCGATGTGGGACGCGGTGGACGGCAGCGGAAAGACGTCGGGGTCTTCCTGCACGTCCGGGTCGGCGCTGAACATCACGCCCACGTCGGCATCCACGGGCAGCGTCAGCGGGGTCAGGCAGCGACGGCAGCTGCCGTGCACCTCGCCCCACACGCGTCCCTTCCAGAAGTACTCCCCCTCCGCCGTCGCCTGCAGCCGCCCCTCGACCTCGAGCGGTTGCGACAGTTCCAGGGCGAGACCCTCGAGGAGAGGGTCGCCGGGTGCGATCGTTCCCCGCGTGTCCACGGGGCCCTGGCGGAGGTTCCGAACATCGACCAGCAGCATAGCCCCGTAACCTAGTTGGGACAACGAGTTAGGTCAAGTTAGCCCCAGAGTCCGGCCAGCTCGCTCTCGGTGAAGAAGAAGGCGATCTCCCGGGCGGCGTTCTCGTCGCTGTCGGAGGCGTGGATGGCGTTCTTGCCCTTCGACTCGGCGTACAGCTTCCGGATGGTGCCCGGGGCGGCCTCGGCCGGATCGGTGGCGCCGATCGTGGCACGGAGGGTCGGGACGGCGTCGTTGCGCTCGAGCGCGATGGGCAGGCACGGGCCGCTGGTCATGAACTGGACCAGCTCCGGGTAGAACGGCCGCTCCCGGTGCACCGCGTAGAAGGCCCCGGCCTGCGCCGTGCTCAGGCGGGTGAGCCGCGCGGCGCGGATGACGAACCCGGCCTGCTGCAGGTGGGCGATGATCAGGCCCGCCTTCCCGCTGGCGATGGCGTCGGGCTTGATGATGGCGAGGGTGTGCTTTCCGCTCATGGGTCCGTTCCGGGAGTCGTGGGAATGCGACGGTTACAGGCGAGCCTGGACCAGCTCGACGACGTCGAGCGGCCGCTTCATGATGCCGAAGCCCGCGGCGGCGAAGGACGCGAGCTTCTCTTCGGCCGTGCCGGAGGAGCCGGAGATGATGGCGCCCGCGTGGCCCATCCGGCGGCCCTTGGGCGCCGTCTGCCCCGCGATGAAGCCCACCACCGGCTTGGTGACGTGCTGCTGCACGAACTCGGCGGCCTTCTGCTCGTCCGTGCCGCCGATCTCGCCCATCAGCACGATCACGTCGGTGTCGGGATCGTCCTGGAAGGCGCGCAGCACGTCGATGAAGTTGGTGCCGATCAGCGGGTCGCCGCCGATGCCCACGCAGGTGCTCTGGCCGATGCCGGCGCGCGTGAGATGGTTCACGATCTCGTACGTGAGGGTGCCGCTGCGCGAGACGATGCCCACGCGTCCCGGCGCGCAGATGTTGCCGGGGATGATGCCCACCTTGGCCTCGCCCGGCGTGATGAGTCCCGGGCAGTTGGGCCCGATGAGCCGGGCCCCGCGCGCGCGCACGAACGGGAGCACGCGCGTCATGTCCATCACCGGCACGCCCTCGGTGATGCAGACGATGAGGCGGATGCCCGCGTCCGCCGCCTCGTAGATGGCCCCCGCCGCGCCCACCGGCGGCACGTAGATCACCGACGCGTTGGCCCCCGTGTCCCGCACCGCCTCGGCGACCGTGTTGTAGACCGGCACCTTGTCGTCGAAGCGGAGCCCGCCCTTCCCGGGCGTCACGCCGGCGACGACGTTCGTGCCGTACTCCACCATCTGGCGCGCGTGGAACGAGCCATCGCGTCCGGTGATGCCCTGCACCACCAGCCGCGTCGAGTGATCCGCGAAGATGCTCACGCCGCCTCCTGGGCCGCGGCGACCACCTGCCGCACGGCCTCGTCCATGTCGTTGAGCGCCTTCATGCCGATGCCCGTGAGGATCTGCACCGCCTCGGCCTCGTTGGTGCCCGTCAGGCGCACCACGATCGGCACCTTGACCGGGAACTGCGCCAGCGCCGTCTTGATGCCGTTGGCGACGTCGTCGGTGCGGGTGATGCCGCCGAAGATGTTGAAGAGGATCGCCTTCACCCGGACGTCGGAGGTGATGATGCGGAGCGCGGCCACCACCTTGTCGGGATTCGAGCTGCCGCCGATGTCGAGGAAGTTGGCCGGGTCGCCGCCGTAGTACTTCACCAGGTCCATCGTGGCCATCGCGAGGCCGGCGCCGTTCACCACGCAGCCCACGTTGCCGTCGAGCTTGATGAAGGTGAGGTTGGCGCGGCGGGCGGCGACCTCGGCGGGGTTCTCGGCGGACTCGTCCCGCAGCAGCGCGAGGTCGGGCCGCCGGTCGAGCTCGTTGTCGTCGACGGTGACCTTCGCGTCGAGCGCGAGCACGCGGCCGTCCGCCGTGGTGACGAGCGGGTTGATCTCGGCGAGCGACGCGCCGTTCTCCGTGAACACGCGGTACAGCTGCTCGACGATGCGGGCGGCCGCCTTCACGTGCGCGAATTCCTTGTACAGGAAGAACGCCAGCGTGTACGCCTGGTGCGGCAGCAGGCCGTAGACCGGATCGACCGGCAGGCGCAGGATCTTCTCGGGCGACGTCGCCGCCACCTCCTCGATGTCGATGCCGCCGGCCGGGCTCACCATGAACACCGGGCGCTGCGTCTCGCGATCCATGATGAGGCCGACGTACGCCTCGGTCGCGATGTCGGCGGCGGGCACCACCAGCACCTTGTGCACCGTCAGCCCGTTGATCGCCATGCCGAGGATGCGCGAGGCGACGTCGGCCGCCTCGGCGGGATTGGCGGCGAGCTTCACGCCACCGGCCTTGCCGCGGCCGCCGGTGTGCACCTGCGCCTTCACCACCACCGTGCCCCCGAGGCGCCGGGCGATGGCCTCGGCTTCGGTCGGTGTCGACGCGACGTCACCATCGAACATGGGAACGCCGGCCGCCTTGAGCAGCGCACGCGCCTGATACTCGTGGATGTTCACGACCGATCCTCGTCATGGGGGGTCAAAACGCGCCCCAAGCTAGCCGCCGCCGCAGGGGCGAGCAAGCTCAGCGCGGGGCGTTGCGCGGGACGTCGAGGGTGGCGCCGAGGGCATCGAAGGCGCGCCCGAATCCGGCGAAGTCGCCCGCACGAAGGGAGGAATCGGCACGCTGGAACCAGCGTCGCGCCTCGGTCAGGGCGCTCTGGGGCTGGTAGCCCGGTGGGAGGGGCGCTGAGGCACCGCGGAGGTTGCCCCACGCCTCGGGCATGGAGCGGCCGGCACCGAGGCGCCCGTGCGCCGCCACGCTCACCCAGGTCAGCGACGCGCCGCCGCCACCCCGTGGGCCGTAGTGCGCCTGCAGCGCGCCCAGTTCGCCGGCGCCGAACCAGTAGCGCACCCCACCGGGGCTCAGCGTGCCGCCCCCGCCCCGCACCGAGTCCACGGCGCGCTCGAACGAGGGGAAACGCCCCCACGCCTGCGTCAGGTTGGCCGGCCCCGGGAGGGCCTCGCGCGGCTCCACGTCGAGGCGGCGCAGGCGCATCTGCCCGCCGACCATCTCGCCGAGCAGCAACGACCCCACGGCGGGCGGATTGCCGTGCTCGTAGGCCGCCACGCGCACCGGACTCGCGGCATCCGGCACCCAGGCATAGTCGTAGACGGCGGGCGTACGGCGGACCGAATCGGCGGCGCCGACCAGCCGGCCGCCCGCCGCGGGCTGCAGCAGCCGGGACTGCGCCCGGAAGAGCTCGGCGGGATAGGGGACGGCGTCGCGCAGCTCGCCCACGAGGGACGACCACGGCTCGACGACGCCCGCGGCCACCGCGGACCAGGCCTCCACCACCGGCCCCGCCTCCGGCCGCGCGAACAGTCGCGTGCGACCACTCCGGGCCTCCACCACGCCCACGAACGCGGCACGCAGGTAGCCGACCGAGCTCGTCCCCAGCGACGTGCGGGCGGAGAGCGGGAAGTCGCTCGCCGTGAGGTAGCCATCGGCCACCCATACGAGCTCGCCGTCGACGAGCCGCGGCACCGCGGAGACCCACTCGGCGAACGGCGCCAGCCGGCGCAACCGTCCGAGCGGCGTGCGTTCCCACTGCACGCGCGCGGCCGCATCGAGGCTTCCGAGGAGCCTGCCGTCCTGCAGGGCCCAGGCGAGGAACAATCGGCGGATGCCGGTGCCCACCGGCGCGCCGGGCACGTCGACCCCGATGCGCACGGGCGCGGCCGACGGCTCGATGGCCTCCGGCCCGAACTCCGCGAGCGCCACCGGCGCCGGACCGGGCTGGGTGTCGCCCGCCGCGTAGTAGAGCGGCGCGCCCGTGGCGGAGGCGCGGTCGTCGGCGATGGCGCGGACGACGAGGCGCCCGCCCTTCACGCCCACCGCGATCCACGCCGGCCGGCGTGCGTTCTGCAGACGGAGCCATGCGGGATCGGCCGCGACGGTGCGGAAGGAATCGGCATCCCCGGCCCGGACCACGGCTTCCGTCTGCCACAGCGCCGGCCACTGCGGCTCGGGCCCGGGCACCGGCAGGACCTCGACCACCGAGTCGCGCACCGCGCCGGTACCGTACGCGAGGTCGTCGAACCCGGCGTGCGTCGCGGCGTCGCCGAGCGGCACGTCGTCGGGCTCCACCAGGGCGGTGCCGATGACACGCGCCACGAACACCGCAGCGCCGAAGACGAGCCAGCCGGCGAGCACCAGCGCGTGGCGGGGCTGGAACGCCCAGATCAGCGACAGCAGCGCCACGCTGAGCGCCACCCCCGCCAGCACAGGGGCAGTGAGGGAGGCGAGCTGGAAGCGCCGAGTGCCCGCCAGCCCGTCCGCCCCCCCGACCAGGCGCAGCGGCTCGAGCAGGAAGCCGATCGCGAAGAGCAGCGCCACGGCACCGAGGAGCCAGCCGAGATGGCGGCGTGCGTGATCGCTGATCGCGGGCCGGCCCTCGATCCAGCGCAGCGCGCCGATGACCACGTAGAGCATCGTCACCAGCGCGAGCGCCCCGGCGACGAGGAGCCACGCGAAGTCGAGCAGCACGTTCCACAGCGGCAGCTGCGCCACGTACAGGCCCGCGTCGTGGTGCAGCATCGGATCGCCGACGCCGAACCGCACGCCCCGCCACGCCAGCGCCACCTCGCGCCAGTGCCGCTCGGCGTCGCCCCCGACGAGCACGCCGAGCACCACGCCCGCCGCCACCACCACCCACAGCAGCGTGTCGCGCGCGAGCGCCTCGCGGACCTCGAGGTTGGCGAGGCGGCGCGAGATCTCGACCGAGCCGATGGCGCGGTGGACGATGAGGAGGTGGCCGGTGAACCAGGCGGCCGCGATGAGGGCGCCGGCCGCGTCGAGGACGAGGCGCAGCAGCCCGAGGTCGGTGAGGAACTCGGCGGCGGCCGGCGATTGCAGCTCGCCCCACCAGCGCTCGGCGAGGAACGTGGCGGTCCAGCGCCCCGCGAAGAGCGTCGCGATCGCGACGGCGCCCGCGACCGCGAGGCGGCGGCTGCGCGCCGTCATGGCGCTAGCCGCGGACGCCCTGCTCCGCGAGCCAGCCCATGACCTCCGCCTGGTACGCCGCGAGCGCCGCGGCATCGGTGGCCTCGAAGCGGAGCACGAGCACGGGCTGCGTGTTCGACGAGCGGATGAGGCCCCAGCCCTTCGGGAACGTCATGCGCACGCCGTCGATCGTGTTCACCGGGTACTTCGCCGCGAAGTGCGCCACGGCGCGGTCGGCGATGGCGAACTTGAGCTCCTCGGGACAGTCCACGCGCAGCTCGGGCGTGGCGAACGTCTTCGGCAGGTCGGCGAGCAGCGGCGCGAGGCCCCTGGGCGTCTTGCTGACGATCTCCAGCAGGCGCGCCGCGCCGAAGAGCGCGTCGTCGAACCCGAAGTAGTCGCCGCCGAAGAACATGTGGCCGCTCATCTCGCCGGCGAGCGGGGCCTTGAGCTCCTTCATGCGCGCCTTGATGAGCGAGTGGCCCGTCTTCCACATCTCGGGCACCGCCCCCGCCGCGGCCAGCGCCTGCGGCAGCACTTCGGAGCACTTCACGTCGAACACCACCGTGGTGCCCGCGCCGAAGCGCCGCACCGCGTCGCGGCCGAACAGCACCAGCAGCTGGTCGCCGAAGATGATCTCGCCCGTCTCGTCCACCGCCCCGATGCGATCGGCGTCGCCGTCGAACGCGATGCCCAGTTCGGCGCCATGGCGCCGTACCGCGGCCTGCAGGTCGCGCAGGTTCTCCGGCACCGTGGGATCGGGATGGTGGTTCGGGAAGGTGCCGTCCGATTCGCAGAAGATCGGCACCACCTCGGCGCCGAGCGCCTCGAGGGTCGAGACCGCGATCACGCTGCCGACGCCGTTGCCGCAGTCGACCACCACCGACACGGGCCGCGCGAGCTTGTGGCGGCTCACGATCGCGTCGCGGTACTTGCCGAGCACGGAGCCATCGGAGGTCTCGCGGCCCTCGCCGGAGCGCCACTGCTCCGTCGTGATCGTCTCCCAGAGGCCGAGGATCTCGTCGCCGTGCAGCGACTCCCCGGCGAGCACCATCTTGAAGCCGTTGAACTCGGGCGGGTTGTGCGAGCCCGTGACCTGGCAGCCGCCGTCGGCCTTGAGGGCATATACGGCGAGATACAGCGCGGGCGTCGGCACCTCGCCGATGTCGACCGCCGTGCCCCCGGCCTGCACGATGCCGCGCCGGAACCCTTCCGAGAGCCGCGGCCCGGACGGCCGGTTGTCGCGGCCGACGGCGATGACCGGTGCGCGGCCGAGCTTGGTCCAGCCGAGACTCGCCATGGCGCGGCCGAGCGCGCAGGCGAACTCGGGCGTGAGCTCCTTGTCGACGAGCCCGCGGACGTCGTACTGCCGGAAGACGGTCTTGGGGACGTTCATGGCTGCTCCGCCGCGACGACAGAGGGTTTGGTCATGCTGTCCACGGTGCGCCGGCCCAGGTCGAGCGGGATGCGGGGCCAGATGCCGAGGAAGATGATGGCGGCCACCGCGCCGGCGATGATGAGCTTGCCGGCCTGCGAGAAGAGCACCTGGCGGTGCGCCTCGGGCGAGCGCTCGGGCTTCATCGTCATCGCCATGATGACCGGGAGGTAGTAGCCGAGGGACACGAGGCTGCCGAGACCGACGAGCACCGGCAGCACCACCTGGCCGCGCTCGAGCGTGGCGCTCATGATGAGCCACTTGCCGATGAACCCGAACGTGCCCGGGAACCCGAGCAGCGACAGCAGGCAGACGCTCATCGACATCGCGCCCCACGGCCGGGTGCGGAAGAGGCCCTCGAGGTCCTCGATGCGCACCGTGCGGGCGCCCACATGCTCGACGGCCGCCACCACGCCGAACGCCGCCAGCGACGTGAGGCTGTACGCCCAGAGGTACAGGAGCACCGCCATGTGTCCGGCCGGGCTCGCGGCCCACACCGCCACCAGCAGGTATCCCGCATGCGCGATGGAGCTGTAGGCGAGCAGGCGCTTCATCGACGTCTGCGCCAGCGCCACGATGTTGCCGACCACGATGGACAGGATGGCGAGCACGGCGAGCGCCGGCTGCCACAGCGCGTCCATGGAGCCGAACCCGTCGTTGAGCAGGCGCAGCAGCGCGATGAACCCAGCCGTCTTCACGCCGGTGGCCATGAAGCCGGTGACGGGCGTCGGGGCGCCGTCGTAGACGTCCGGGGCCCACATGTGGAACGGTACCGCCGCCACCTTGAACCCGAACCCGATCAGCAGCATCCCGAGCCCGACCTGGGCGAGGGTCGAGGCGGACATGCCGGCAAGCGTCTGGCCGGCAAGCACCAGGTTGGTCTGCCCTGTGGCGCCGTAGGTGAGGGCGATGCCGTAGAGCAGGAAACCGGAGGCGAACGCGCCCACCAGGAAGTACTTCAGAGCGGCCTCGGCCGATGACCGACGGAACCGGTCGTAGCCTGCGAGCACGTAGATCGAGACCGACATCACCTCGAGGCCCAGGAAGATCAGCACGAGGTCGGACGAGGACACCATCAACTGCATGCCGATCGTGGCGAACAGCACCAGTGCGTAGTACTCGGGCGCCAACAGTCGCTGTCGGCCCATGAATCGCAGCGAGAGCAGGCACGTCGTCAGCGCGATGAACAGCACCAGCAACTCGGCGCTGTAGCGGTAGCCGTCGAGGTACGCCATGTGCGGCACGCCCGCCGCGCGCACGTCGCCGAACCACATCCAGAGCGTCGCGAGACCGGCGAACCCGATGCCGATCGCCGAGAGGATGCCGGCCAGTCGGCTGTCGGCCTCGGTGCGGTGACGCCAGCCGATGACCAACAGCACCACCAGCGACCAGGCGGTGAGCACCAGGCTCGGCAGGAAGGCCAGCATGAGGCCCGACGGCAGGGTCAGATCGAGGGGGCTCATCATGGCTGGTCGCCCACGGCGGTGGTCACGGGGGGCCGGACGCCGGGCGTCAGGTAGGGAGTCACGGTCTCGACGTAGCGCCGTGCCGCGGCCTCGGTGCGCCGCAGGATCGGCTGCGGATACAGGCCCATCCACACCATCGCGGCGATGAGCGGCACCAGCACGGCGAGCTCGCGCGGCGTGGCGTCATGGATGGCCTTGTTCTCCTCGCTGACAAGCGGGTTGAAGAACACCTGCTGCACTGCGCGGAGGAGGTACGCCGCGGCGAAGACCACCACGATCGTCGCGATGCCGGTCGCGATCGGGTAGCGGCCGAAGGAGCCCAGGAGGATCAGGAACTCGCCCACGAAGCCGCTGAGGCCCGGCAGCCCGATCGAGGCGAAGGCGGAGATCACGAAGGCGGTGCCCAGCAGCGGCGCCACGCGCGCCACGCCGCCGTAGTCGGCCAGCAGGCGCGTGTGGCGCCGCTCGTACAGCATGCCGACGAGGAAGAAGAGGGCGCCGGTGGACAGGCCATGCGCGATCATCACCATGATGGCGCCCTGCACGCTCTCCACCGTCCCGCCCCAGATGCCGAGCATCACGAAGCCCAGGTGGCTCACCGACGAGTAGGCGATGAGCTTCTTGAGGTCCGGCTGCACCATCGACACCAGCGCGGCGTAGATGATGCCGCTCACGGCGAGCGTCACGAACACCGCCGCCACCGGTGCGCTCAGCGCGAACGCCGGGAAGAACGGGATCGCGAACCGCAGGAAGCCGTAGGTGCCCATCTTCAGCAGGATCACCGCGAGATCCACCGAGCCCGCCGTGGGCGCCTCGACGTGCGCGTCGGGCAGCCAGGTGTGGAGCGGGAAGATCGGCACCTTCACCGCGAACGCCAGCGCGAACGCCGTGAAGAGGTACGGCGCCCACGGTGCCAGCAGGTCGCGATTCTGCACCAGGTGGGTGTAGGCGAACGAGTACTCGCCGGTGCCCTTCCCGACCAGCACCACCATCGCGATGATCGCCACCAGCATCATCACCGAGCCCGCGAAGGTGTAGACGACGAACTTGGTGGCGGCGTAGAGGCGGTTGGCGCTGCCCCACGTCCCGATCAGGAAGTACATCGGGATGAGCAGCAGTTCCCAGAAGCAGTAGAACAGGAACAGGTCCATCGAGACGAACACGCCGATCATCCCCGTCTTGAGCGCGAGCAGCAGGGCGTAGTAGCCGCGCAGCTTGGTGTCGATCGCGAACCAGCTGCCCCAGACGAGCAGCGGCATCATCGCGGTCGCCAGCAGGATCATGAAGAGCGACAGGCCGTCCAGGCCGATGCTGTAGTTGATGCCGAACTCCGGCAGCCACGGCACCGACGTGGTGAACTGCATCCCGCCCGTGCTGGAGTCGAACGCCCACCAGAGCCCGAGCGCGAGGATGAACTCGGCCGTCGCCACGATGAGCGTGAGCCACCGGGCCCAGCGTTCGGGGGCCACGAGCACGAGCACCACGCCCGCCATGGGCAGGAGCAGCAGGACGTTGAGGATCCAGTGCTGGTACCCGATCGACTGCAGGAAGGCCTGCATGCGCTAGACCCCGAGCATGAAGCCGAGCACCCAGACGGCGCCGGCGACGAAAAGGAGGAGGTAGAGGCCCACCTGGCCGGTCTGCAGCCGGCTGCCGAGCCATCCGAAACCCTCGAGGAGGCGCGCACTGCCGCGGACGGCGATCCCGTCCACGAGCGCCTGGTCCACGACCTTCCAGAGCACCACCCGCGAGAACCACTGGATGGGCCGCACCAGGACGGCGTCGTAGATCTCGTCCACGAAGTAGCGCTTCTCGAGCAGCCGGGCGATGCCCTTGCTCTCGGCGGCGTCGCGGGCCGGCACGATCGACGAGGCCATCGTCCGCGTGTAGCCGAGGAAGAGCCCCACCGCGCCGAAGGCGACGGCGGCGCCGATCAGGATCCACTCGGTGGCGCCGTGCGGGTGCTCCACCGTGACGAACGCCCGGGCACCCTCGAGCACCGGCTCGAGCCAGCCCTCGAGCCAGCCGTGCTGGCCCAGGAACGCCGGCAGGTTGATGGCGCTGCCCACCACGCTCAGCACGCCGAGCACCGCCAGCGGCCCGGTCATGATCCAGGGCGCCTCGTGCAGGTGCCCCTGCTCCGCCTCCCCGGTGCGGTTCGGGCCGTGGAACGTCATGGCCATGAGGCGCGCCATGTAGATGGCGGTGACGAGCGCCGCGGCCGCCGCGAAGCCGTAGAACACGTAGTAGACCCGCGCGTCGTGCCCCCGCATGAAGGCGGCGGCGAGGATCTCGTCCTTGGAGAAGAATCCGGCGAAGAACGGGATGCCCGCGATGGCGAGCGTCGCAATCCACATGAGCGTCCGGGTCCACGGCATCCAGCGCCCCAGGCCGCCCATGTTGCGCATGTCCTGGGCGTCCTCGTGCCGGTGGGTGGCGTGATAGGCGTGGTGCATCGCGTGGATCACGCTGCCGGAGCCCAGGAACAGCAGCGCCTTGAAGAAGGCGTGCGTCACCAGGTGGAAGATGCCCGCCGCGTACGCCCCGCTCCCCACCGCCAGGAACATGTAGCCCAGCTGCGAGACGGTGGAGTAGGCCAGCACCTTCTTGATGTCGTTCTGGCGCAGGCCGATCGTCGCCGCGAAGAGCGCGGTCAGCGCGCCGATGCCCGCCACCACCGTGCTCGTCAGCGGCGCCATGGCGAACAGCACGTTGGAGCGCGCCACCAGGTAGACGCCCGCCGTGACCATCGTGGCCGCGTGGATCAGGGCCGAGACGGGCGTCGGGCCCGCCATGGCGTCCGGCAGCCAGGTGTAGAGCGGGATCTGCGCGGACTTGCCCATGCAGCCCAGGAACATGAAGAGCGTGATCGCGGTGACGATGCCCCCGCCCGCCTCGAGCCGGGTCGGCGCCAGCTCGTTGATCTCCATGAAGTCGAGCGTCCCGAACGCGTGCCACGCGATGAACATGGCGACGAGGAACCCGAAGTCGCCGATGCGGTTCATCAGGAACGCCTTCTTGCCGGCGTTCGCGTTGGCCTCCACGTCGAACCAGAAGCCGATCAGCAGGTAGGAGCAGAGCCCCACGCCCTCCCAGCCGATGAAGAGCACCGGCATCGAGGCGCCGAGGACCAGGATCAGCATGAACGCCACGAAGAGGTTCAGGTACGCGAAGTAGCGCGCGTAGCCCGGATCCTCCTTCATGTAGCCGATGCTGAACAGGTGGATGAGCCCTCCGACACCCGTCACGACCAGCAGCAGCACCGCCGAGAGGCGATCGAGCCGGAAGGCGAGGTCGAGGTGCAGGTCGCCGGCCAGCATCCAGTGCCAGAGAGTGACCTCGCCGAATGGCTCGGCCCCGGGGGCCTGCAGGCGCAGGAACGCGAGCACCGCCACGCCGAAGGCCGCCAGCACGACGCCGGGCCCGACGAGCGAGACGAGCCCCTTGGCCTGGGGCTTGAACAGCGCGAGCAGACCGTTGACCGCGAAGCCGACGAGCGGGAGCGCCACCGTGAGCCAGAACGGGCCCAGGGCGGCGCCGGCGCCCGACCCCTCCGCGGCGAGAAGCGAGAGGCTCATCTCAGCCGTGGAGGAGGTTGATGTCCTGGAGATCCAGGCTCTGGTTGTGCCGGAAGAGCGCCAGCATGATCGCGAGCCCCACGGCCGCCTCGGCGGCGGCCACCGTCATCACGAAGAAGACGATCACGTGCCCCTCGGCCCCGTGCAGCCGCGCGAAGGCGATGAACGCCAGGTTCACGGCGTTGAGCATCAGCTCGACGCACATGAAGAGGATGATCGCGTTCCGCCGCAGCAGCACTCCCAGCACGCCGATGCTGAAGAGGATGCCCGAGAGCGCGAGGGACGGCCCGAGCAGCGCCGGGGTCTCCATTCAGATCCTCCGCTTCGCCAGCACCACCGCGCCCACGATCGCGGCGAGGAGCAGCACCGACGTCACTTCGAAGGGGATGAGATACGCGTTGAAGAGCGGCCCGGCCACGTCGAGCACGACATTGTCGCTCATCGGCGGCAGCGTCGCCGCCTGCGCCGCCTCGGCGGCGAGCCGCTCGGGCGTGTAGGCCCACAGCGCGCCCAGCTCGACCAGCAGCAGGCCCACGACCGCGATGGCCCCGGCCACGCTCATCGGGCCGCGCAGGTCGGTGGCCGGCACGTCGAGGTTGAGCAGCATGATGACGAACAGGAAGAGCACCATCACCGCGCCGGCGTACACCAGCACCTGGATCGCGGCGATGAACGGGGCCTGCAGCAGCAGGAAGATGCCCGCCAGCGAGAACATCGTGGCCACGAGCCACATGGCGGCGCTGATGGGGTTGCGCCGCAGGATGCACATCGCGGCCGAGATCACGGCCCCCGTGGCGAAGAGGTAGAAGAGGTTCTCCATCTATTCGCCCGCGGGGTCGGTGGGGTCCCAGAGCGTGCTGACCGCATGCGTCTGCGAGCAGAGCCGCTCGAGGTCGTAGACGAAGCGGTCCCGGGAGAACTCGGCGTTCTCGTAATGCACGCCCACGTGGATCGCCTCCTCGGGGCAGACTTCCTGGCAGTAGCCGCAGAACACGCAGCGGAACTCGTCGATCTCGTACACGAGCGGGTAGCGGTTCCCCTCCTCGTCCTCGCCCGGCACCAGCTTGATGCAGTTGGCCGGGCAGATCTGGGGGCAGAGCCCGCACGCGACGCACTTGGCCCGCCCCTGCTCGTCGGTGAGCATGCGGTGGGTGCCGCGCCAGCGCGGGGCGATGGCCCACGTGCCGCGCTCGTCGTCGTGGCTCCGCTCCTCCGGGTACTCCATCGTCCACGGCTCGCGGAACATGTGCCTGAACGTCAGCGCCATGCCCTTGAGCGCGGCGCGCAGGTAGCTGTTCTCGCGCTCCGGGCGGCGCATCACCTTGACGCCGATGGCCATCAGGCTGCCTCCCTCGGGATCGCCATGGGGCGGACGGGCCGGGCACGGCGGCTCGCCATGAAGTCGAGCGAGCCGACGCCGCTGATGAGGAACCCGCGATCGACCACCATGAACAGGAGTACCGTCACCGCCAGGCTCAGCGCCGTCAGCAGGGCCGCCTGCGCGAGCGGCGAGACGAGGCCCAGCACGTCGCGTGCGACCCACGACGCGATCGCCACGCCCATGATGTTCACCAGCGCCAGCGGCAGCATGAACTTCCAGCCGAGCGCCATGAGCTGGTCGTAGCGGAAGCGCGGCAGGGTCCAGCGGATCCACATGACGAAGAAGACGAGGCACGTCACCTTCACCGCCATGAACGCGCCCGTCGCCAGCGTCTGCAGCAGCCCCGGCGTCTCGTCCCAGTGGATGAAGGGAATGTCCCAGCCACCCAGGAAGAGGCTCGTGAACATCGCCGAGAAGGTCAGCACGTTGGCATACTCGGCGATGAAGAACATCGAGAACTTGAACGCACTGTACTCGGTGTGGTAGCCGGCCACGAGTTCCGACTCCGCTTCGGGCAGGTCGAACGGCGCCCGGTTGGTCTCGGCGAAGCCCGCCACGAGGAAGACGAACGCCGACACCATGAGCGGCAGCGCGAACCACAGGCCCTGCTGCTGCGCCCCGATGATGCTCGAGAACGACACGTTGCCCGTCAGCAGCAGCAGCGGCACGAGGCTCATGCCCATCGCCACCTCGTAGCTGATCATCTGGGCGGCGGCCCGGAGCCCGCCCAGCAGCGCGTACTTGCTGTTGGACGACCACCCCGCGATCGCGATGCCGTAGACGCCCAGGCTCGAGATGGCCAGCACGAAGAGGAAGCCCACCGGCACGTCGGCCACCGCCATGGAGACGAGCCCCGCGTGCGTGAAGCGGCCGAGCAGCGGGAGCGTGAAGTCGAAGGCGACCGGCAGCGGCGCCGCCCACGGGATCACCGCCCCCACGCACAGCGCCGGGATGAACGACATGCACGGCGCGAGGAAAAAGAGGGCGAGGTTCGCCGTGCGCGGCAGCGTCTCTTCCTTCAGGATGTTCTTGATGCCGTCGGCGATGGGCTGCAGCCAGCCCCCGGGCCCGACGCGGTTGGGCCCGAGGCGGTTCTGCATCCACGCCGAGACCTTCCGCTCCATGAACGTCATGTAGGCGACGCCCAGCATCGTGACCGTGAAGACCACGAGCAGCTTGATCACCGCCACGAGCAGGAAGCCCTTGAGCTCGGGCGTCATGCGGTCACCCCCGCGGGCACGGGCCCGAGCACGCGGCCGGTGAAGCCCAGGTCGGCATGGGTGAGCCCGGCGAACACCGGCCAGTGCTCGCCCAGGAGCGCGAACGCCTCTTCGCCCGAGGCGGGCGCCGTCGGGTTCGGGCCCCGGCCCAGGAGTATCTCGCCCGCCGCCCACCAGGCGGGCCGGGCCATGCCGACCGCGCCCTTCGCCTGATGGTAGCGCTGCACCCGGCCGTCCCGGTTGACGTAGGTGCCGTTCTCCTCGGCCATGTTCGTGATCGGCAGCACCGCTTCGGCGCGACGCCAGGCGTCGGAGAGCACCGTGCCGAGCCAGACCACGGCGCCCGGCGCGCGCTCGAGCATGGCCTGCTCGTCGGCGTCGAGGTCGGCGTCGAGCACCACGATGAGGCCGGCCTCGGGCAGCGCGGAGAGGGCCCGCTTCCAGTCCGCGGTGTAGCCCAGCAGCTCGGCGCCGCGCAGGTTCGGCGCCCGCTCGCGGCGCAGGGCCAGGTTCGGCACGCCCGGCAGCGGCGCTTCCTCGCCGAGCGGCACCTTCACCGCGGCCACGTGGTCGCGCGTGCCGAGGAGGCGCTTCACCAGCCCGAGCGACTCGGTGCCCGCGCGGCCCGACGCCAGCAGCACGGCCGGTCCGGGCAGCGTCTCGACGAGCGCCGCGACGTGGTCGAGGGCCGTGTCCCAGTCGGCGGCGGCCAGCCGGTCGGCCTGCCGGACGAGCGGGGCCTCGATGCGATCACCGCGGTTGAGCCAGCGGTAGTCCATCCGGCCGGTGTCGCAGATGAAGTGCCGGTTCACCTCGAGGTTCGGCCGCGGGCGGATGCGCACCACCACGTCATCCCGGGTGTCGAGGTTGATGTTGCAGCCCTGGGTGCAGCCCGGGCAGATGCTCGCCGACTTGTCGAGGTCCCAGGCGCGCGCCTTGTGCAGGAAGTCCTTCGAGAGGAGCGAGCCCACCGGGCAGAGGTCGACGACGTTGCCGGCCCACGGGTGGTCGAGCAGCTGCGACTCGTCGATGCCGATGAAGGCGCGGTCGCCGCGCTCGGAGACGTTGAGCACCGGCGCCTTCGCCACGTCGTCCATGAAGCGGACGCAGCGGGTGCAGAGGATGCAGCGGTTCTGCACGTACAGGATGTCGGGCCCGAAGTCCTCGACGGGGTTGTAGCGCTTGGCGTACTCGTCGTAGCGCGTGCCCGAGCGGCCTTCCTGGAACACGTAGTCCTGCAGCTCGCACTCGCCCGCCTGGTCGCAGATCGGGCAGTCGAGCGGATGGTTGATGAGCAGGAACTCCAGCACGCCCTGCCGCGCGGCCTTGGCCTTCGGGCTGTTGACGTGGATCACCTGCCCCTCGGCGACCGTCGTGACGCAGGCGGGCGCCAGCTTCGGCATCTTCTCCACCTCGACGAGGCACATCCGGCAGACGGCCGGCGAGGGGAGCGAGGGATGGTAGCAGTAGTGCGGGACGAGGACGCCGGCGCGCTTGGCCGCCTCGATGATGGGCGTCCCCGCGGGCACGCCCACGGGCATCCCGTCGATGGTGACGTTGACGAGTGGAAGCTCGGACATGCTAGACCGCCTGGAGCGCCGGCGCGCGCGACCCGCTCAGGTACGCATCGAACTCGGCGCGGAACTTCTTGATGCCGCTCACCACCGGGGCCGCGCACGAGTCGCTCA
>DASUOW010000249.1:0-4630 GCA_036276435.1 Gemmatimonadales bacterium | reverse complement strand
GGCCGGCCGGATCGATGAGCAGGTTGCCCGGATGCGGATCGGCGTGCAGGAAGCCGTCCTCGAGCATCATCTTGAGGTAGACCTCGGCGAGGAGCCGCATGAGCTCGTCGAGGTGCAGGTCGCCGGCCGCGATGCGGTCGTGCAGCCGGTCGACGCGCGTCCCCTCGACGAATTCGAGCACCAGGACGCGCCGCCGGGTGAGCGGACCCACCACCTCGGGCACCACCACGCGCCGCTCCCGCTCGAACGAGCGCCGCATCGCCTCGGCGTTCTGCGCCTCCTCCCGGTAGTCCATCTCGTCGCCGATGCGCTTCGCGAACTCGCTGACGATGGCGGACATCGCCCGCATGCCGTGATAGGGAAAGAGCACGTTGAGGACGTTGAGGATCCGGAACGCGACGTCGAGGTCCTCGCGCACCGACTCCTCGACGCCCGGACGCAGCACCTTCACCACCACTTCCCGGCCGCGGTAGTTGGCGCGGTGCACCTGCCCCAGGGATGCCGCCGCGAGCGGCACGGCGTCGAAGCGCGCGAACACCTCCGTGAGCGGCTCGCCCAGCTCGGACTCGATGACCTGCTGCGCGACGCCGGGCGCGAGCGCCGGCACCTGGTCGGTGAGCCGCGCCATCGCGGTGAGGTACGGCCCGGGAAGCAGGTCGGCCCGCGCCGCGAACACCTGTCCGAGCTTGATGAAGGTGGGGCCGAGCGCGGCGAGGGTGGCCACCAGCCGGTCGGCCCGGTGCTGGTGCTCGCCGAGGGTGCGGCGCACCGGCGCGCCGACGACGACGAAGCGGCGGCGGTCCCGGAGGAACGCCACGATGAACGGCAGGAGCCGCGAGATCACCACGAACGCGCGCATGGAGTCCTAGAGGAGGATCGCGCTGGCGAGCCCCAGCAGGAGCGAGAAGCCGCAGACGTCGGTGAAGGTGGTGACGAAGATCGAGGAGGCGATGGCCGGGTCCACCTTGAAGCGCTCGAGCAGCACGGGGATGAACGCCCCCGCGAACCCGGCCACGAGCAGGTTGCCCGACATCGCGAAGAACACCACCAGGCCGAGCTTGGCGCCGTGGCCGAGCAGGAGCGCCGTGACGCCGGTGATGATCCCCACCACGAGCCCGTTGAAGAGCCCCGCCAGCATTTCCTTCGTGATGACGCGCGTCGCCTCGGTGGCCGGAATGAGGCCCAGCGCGAGGCCGCGCACCGTCACGGCGAGCGCCTGCGTACCCGCGTTGCCGCCCATGCCCGCGATGATCGGCATGTAGGCGGTGAGGAGCACGATGCGGCTCAGCACGTCCTGCCGCGAGAGCACCACCGCGCCCGCGACGAACGCCGTCACCAGGTTCACGACGAGCCACGGCAGGCGGCTCCGCACCGCCATGACCCAGGTGCCGCGCAGCTCCTCGGTGGACGAGACGCCGCCGAACTTGAGGATGTCCTCAGTGTTCTCCGCCTCGACGACGTCGCTGACGTCGTCGAAGGTGACGCACCCCAGCAGGCGGTCGTCGAGGTCCACCACCGGCACGCTGGGGAGGTTGTAGCGGGCCATGAGCCGGGCCACCTCCTCCTGGTCCTCCTCGGGGCCCACCCGCGCCACGGGCTCCTGCATGATCTCCCGGACCGGGCGCGTCGGCGCATTCACGGCAAGCGCCCGGAACGGCAGCACGCCGACGAGCCGGCGCCGATGGTCGGTGACGAAGACCTCGTAGAAGTCCTCGACCTCCTCCGACTGGCGCCGCACCTCGTCGAGCGCGGCGGCCACCGTGGCGGTGTCGAGCACCGTCACGATGTGCGAGGTCATCAGGCCGCCCGCCGTCTCCTCGTGGTAGACGAGCAGCTTCTCGACGTCGGCGCGGTCGGCGTCCTCGACGGCCGCGAGGATGCGCTCCTGGTCGGCGGGCTCGAGCTCGCCGAGGATGTCGGCGGCGTCGTCGTCGGCAAGCTCCTCGACGATGTCGGCGGCCTGCGCCGCGTCGAGCGAGGCGAGCGTGTCCTCGGGATGCTCCGCCTCGGGCATCTCGATGAGGGCCTGGCCCGAGACCTCGGCCGGGAGCACCTGCACGGCGGCGACGCGTTCGTCGTCGTCGAGTGCCGCGAGCACGTCGGCGAGGTCGGCGGGCTCGAGCTCGCCGGCCAGCCGGGCGAAATCGGTCATCGCCCCCGCGCGGACGAGGGCGACGAGCTCGTCGACGAGCCGCTCGGTGACGTCGCTCATCCGTGGCGCTCCTGCAGGCGCTGGGCCGGGGGCGGCACGGGACGCACGAGCAGCCGGTCGACGCGCGTGGGCGACGCCTGCAGCACGTCAAGCTCGAGCTCGCCGACGAGGAAGCGCTCACCGGGATTCGGGATTCGCCCGGCGAGCTCCGCCACCAGCCCGCCGATCGTCGCCGAGCGGGAGGCCGGCAGGGTCACATCGAAGTGTTCCTCGATGGCCTCGCGCGACGTGCTGCCGTCGGCCTCGAGCAGCGATGCGGTGGCGGCCGCCGCCGCCGGCTCCTCGCCCTCGTCGGTGATCTCGCCGACGATCGTCTCGAGCAGGTCGTCGAGGGTCACGACACCGGCGGTGCCGCCGTACTCGTCGAGCACCACCGCCATGAGGCGGCGCTCGCGCTGCATCTCCACCAGCAGCTGGCCGCAGGCGCGGCTCGCCGGGGCCATCGCCACGGGGCGCACCGGCAGCGGCGAGCCCGGGTCGAGCTTGAAGAGGTCGAAGGCGAGCAGCATGCCGATGATCTCGTCGAGCGAACCGCGATACACGGGGATGCGGCTGTAGCCGCTCTGCGCGAACACCTGCACGATCTCGTCGCGCGGCAGCTCCTCCGCGATGGCGACGACGTTGGTGCGGGGGGTCATCACCTCGCGCACCGGCCGCTCGGCGAAGCTGAGCACGCCGCCGACGAGGGTGAGCTCGTCGGTGGTCTCGGGATCGATCGCCGCGCCCTCGCGTGCGATGGCGCGGAAGCGCTGCTCGCTCCAGACCGTCCGGTCCGGCAGCAGCAGCCGCAGCACGGCGCCCCAGGGCCGCAGCACCGGCAGCAGGAACTCGGCGACACCCTCGGCGTGCCGCGCGGTGACCCACCGCGGCAGGAGGTACGCCCCCATGATCGCCGCCGGCACGCCCACGAGCAGCAGCACCGCCGCCGCCACGAGTCGCCCGCCCCCCGCGATTCCCGCGATCAGCGACGCGCCCAGGAGCAGCACGCCGAGCGAGGTGGTGGTGGACGCCGCCATGAGCAGCTCCTCCACCTCGTCGAGCGGGCCGTGATGCGCGGGCTCGCCGCGCAGCTGGGCGGACGCGATGCGCGCCAGCGCCGAGCGGCTCGTGACGAGCAGCGCGCCGCCCGCCGTGGAGCCGAACGCGGCGAGCAGCAGCCCGAGGGCGAAGATGCCCCAGATCATGCCCCGTTCCCCCCGGGCGCTTCGGCGGGCTCGAGGCGCCGCACAGTGACGCGGCGCACGCGGCGGCGGGCCACCTGGTCCACGGTGAACTCGAACTCGTCGAGCCGCAGGCGCTCGCCCGCGCGCGGCACGTGGCCCAGTTCGGCGAGCACGAGGCCGCCGACCGTGCTCACGTCGTCCCGCGCGAACTGGTGGCCCAGCACGCCCTCGAGCTCCGTCAGGCCCACCCCGCCCTGCAGGCGCCACGTGCTGTCGTCGAGCACGAGCACGGGCGCCACCTCGTCGGTGTCGTGCTCGTCGCGGATCTCGCCGACGATCTGCTCGAGGATGTCCTCCAGCGTCACGATGCCCGCCGTGCCGCCGAACTCGTCCACCACCACGGCGAGGTGGCCGGGGCCCCGCTTGAAGTCGCGCAGCTGGCGGTCGAGCGTCTTGCCCTCGGGCACGAACGACGCGGGCCGGATCAGGTCCGACCACGGCCGGGGGGAGCCCGCGGTGGACGCGGCGAAGATGTCCTTCGCGAAGATGACGCCCGTGACGTTGTCGGGGTGCCCCTCGTACACGAGCAGCCGGGCGTGCTCGGAGTTCCGCAGCGTGGCCGTCACCTCGTCGCGCGTCATGGTCACGTCCACCGCGACGATGTCGATGCGCGGCGTCATGACCTCGGCCACCGTCGTCTCCGCGAGCGCGAAGACGCCGCCGAGCATGTCGCGGCCCTCGACCCGCTCCTGCGCGCCGGGCTTGAGCGCCGGCATGGCCCGCTGCACCGCCCCTTCCACCCACGCCACCACGGCGAAGAGCGGGCGGAACGCCGCCAGCGTGCGGACCGCGGCGCGGCGCGCGGGTCGGGCGACCTCGGGGGCCAGCACGGCCACGAGCCGGGGCAGCAGGTCGCCGACCACCCACACCAGGCCCACGGCGGCGATCAGCCGGGCGATCGCCGCCAGCGGCGGATAGCTCCACCACGCCACCGCCGCCGCCGCGCCCGCGCCCGCGAGCACCAGCAGCACGAGATGCGCGACGTGGAGGCTGCGCTCGAGCGAGAGCGCGCCGTGCGTCTCCCGCCGCCGGGGACCGAGCAGCCGCGGCAGCTCGATCTCGGAGTCGGCCGCGAGCGCGAGCCACGCGGCCCACAGGGTGAAGAACCCGGCGAGGAGCGGGGCGAGCAGCAGGCGGAGCACCGTCACGGGGCCAGCCTCCCCACGTAGCGCTCCTGACGGCGCCACATGGGGGC
>DASUOW010000248.1:0-7308 GCA_036276435.1 Gemmatimonadales bacterium | reverse complement strand
AGTTGAGCCGCTCCACGATGCCGAACCGCGCGCGCATCGGCGGGGTGAGCATGCCGAAGCGCGTCGTGGCGCCGATCAGCGTGAAGCGCTCGAGCGGCATCGGGATGGTCTGCGCGTGCGGGCCCTCGCTGATGCGGACGTCCACCCGGTAGTCCTCCATCGCCGGGTAGAGGAACTCCTCGAGCGCGGGCTTGAGGCGGTGCACCTCGTCGATGAAGAGCATGTCGCCCCGGCCGAGCCCCGTGAGGAGGCCGACGAGGTCGCCGGGCTTCTCGAGCACGGGGCCCGAGGTGACGCGGATCTGCACCCCCATCTCGCGCGCCATGAGCATGGCGAGCGTGGTCTTGCCGAGTCCGGGGGGGCCGAAGAAGAGCGTGTGGTCGAGCGTATCGTTGCGATGCTTCGCCGCGTCGATGGCGATCTGGAGCGAGGTCTTGACCTGCTCCTGGCCCACGAACTCGTCGAGGCGCGACGGCCGGAGGGCGGCGTCGGCGACGGGCTCGTCGGGCAGCGCATCGGGGGTGGTGACGTGCAGGCGGTCGGTCATGCGTGAAAGGTGGCCCTGCGGTGGCGGCGGTGGTAGGTGGACGGCGCGATCATGCGTCGCGGGTCGCGATGACGTACTCGCCCGAGGCGCGGAGCGAGAAGCCGGCCTCGCGGAGCCGGCGGCGCACGCCCTCGCTGGAGCCGGGCCGCAGGTCCTCGTGCAGCTCCACGAGCAGCGTGTCGACCCGGGCGAGCCAGGCGCCGTCGTCGGTGTCGAACACCTCGTGCTCCGCGCCCTCGATATCGACCTTCATCAGGTCGATCCGCTCCCGGCCCAGCTCGGCGAGCAGCTCGCCGACGCCGATGCCGGGAATGGGGCCCGCGGGATCCTCGACCACGCGGAACGCCCAACTCGCCGCCGCCTCGTTCGCGACCCGCAGGCGCGCGGCATGGCGCCAGAGCCCCTTCGGCACGATGCGGATCTGCGGCCACGCGCGCGTGTTGCGGCGCAGGAGCTCCAGGTTGGCGTCGTCGATCTCGAGGCAGACGATCGTGGCGTCCGGCCAGCGGCTCGCCAGCGTGATCGCCGAGAGGCCGATGTTGGCGCCGGCGTCGACGATGAGCTGCGGCGCGCGGAGTGCGGGCACGTCCAGCTCGTCGAGCAGCAGGATCTGCACGGCCACCAGCACGTCCGACGTGCGCGCGCGCAGCGCCAGCGGCGTCGCGATGCCCGGCACGTGGATCTCGACCGGCCGGCCCTTCGCGCCGAACACCGCGGGCAGCAGGGCCAGGCCGCGGCGGATGCTGCGCGGACGCAGGAGTCGCGTGACGAGCGGGACGTGCCGCAGCCAGCGCTTCGCGGACGTCATGGCCGGGGCGGGACGGTCAGCGGCACGCCGTCAGGCGCGCGGCGCGAGGCGCAGCGAGGCGGCATCCTCGACCGGATCGCGCAGCGTCTCCACCGCGAAGCCGTCCGCGCGGCGGATGACGTACAGCGGCCGCTGCTTCACCTCGTCGTAGATGCGGCTCAGGTACTCGCCGATGATGCCGATGGTGAGGAGCTGCACCCCGCCCAGGAAGAGCACCAGCACGATCGTCGAGGCCCAGCCGCGGACCATCACCTGCACGCCCAGCAGGCGCATCGCGAGGAAGAGCAGCGCCAGCAGGAAGCTCAACCCGGACACGATGAATCCCAGGTACGTGCCCAGTCGCAGCGGCACCTTCGAGAAGCTCAGGATCGCGCTCAGCCCGAGCGAAAGCGACTTGCGGAAGGTGTACTTCGGCTCGCCGGCCGCGCGCGGTGGCCGCGCGAACAGTACCGCCGTCTGCCGGAACCCGAGCCACGCCCGCAGGCCGCGCATGTAGCGGTTGCGCTCGGGCATGGCGTTCAGGTGATCGACGATGACCCGGTCCATGAGGCAGAAGTCGCCCGTGTCCTCGGGGATCCGCACGTCGCTCAGGCGCGTCAGCACGCGATAGAACGAGTACGCCAGCCCGCGCTTGAGCGCGCTTTCGTTCTGCCGGGACTCGCGCTTCGCATAGACGACGTGATAGCCCTCCCGCCACTTCGCGATCATCTGCTCGACCAGCTCGGGCGGGTCCTGCAGGTCGGCGTCCATCACGATGACGGCGCGGCCGCGCGCGAGCTGCACGCCCGCCGTGATGGCCGCCTGGTGGCCGAAGTTCCGGGAGAAGTGGATCGCGCGGAAACGCGGGTCGCGCGTGGCGAGCTCGCCGAGGAGCCGCTCGGTGCCGTCGCGGCTGCCGTCGTTGACCAGCAGCACCTCCGCCGAGCCGCCCAGGCGCGCCAGCGTCCCTGTCAGCCGCTCCTCGAGGGCCGGCAGGACCTCCTCCTCGTTGTAGACCGGAATGACGAGGGAGATCTCGACGGGCGCCGCCGGCGCGCTCACCGGAGCCGTGCCTCCCAGCGCACCGGCCGGTCGTTCGGCGTCACCTCGTGCTTCGCGTGGCAGGTGACGCAGCGGTCCTCGGTGCGGGTCGTGTCGGACGACACCAGCTTGCGGTTGGTGGACCCGCAGCGGGTGCAGAGCCACTCGGCGGTGACGGCGGCGACGGTCATCGGTGAGGCCTGACGTTGGGTGAGGTCATGGGACACGGGCGAGGCGCTGCAGCGCCCCGCGCACGAGGCTCGCGGTCTCGGAGGTGCCGGCGGCGAGGAGCGAGCGCACCGCCTCGTCGGCCTGCGTGGCGGGATAGCCGAGCGCCACGAGCGCCTGCACGGCGTCCTCGCCGGGGCCGCTGGTGACGGGCGCGGCCAGCGTGACGACGATCTCGTCGAACTTGTCGCGCAGCTCGAGCACGAGCCGCTCGGCCTTCTTCTTCCCGATGCCGGGCACGGTGCCGAGCGCGCCGAGGTTGTTCTGCCGGATGGCCTGCACGGTGCGCTCCGCGCCGAGCGACGAGAGGAGCGCGAGCGCGAGCCGCGGTCCGAACCCGCTCGCGCTCAGCAGCCGCTGGAACACCAGGCGGTCGGCCGGCCGGTCGAAGCCGAAGAGGAACCAGCCGTCCTCGCGCACCACCAGTTCCGTGAACAGCGTCACGCGGGCCCCCACCTGCGGCAGCCGCTCCAGCGCGCCGAGGGGCACCGTGACTTCGTAGCCCACGCCGCCGTCGGTCTGCACCACCAGCGACTCCCCGTCGCGCGCTGCGAGCGTGCCGACGATCTGCGCGATCATGCGGGCCGTCCCATCGCCGCGATGCGGCCGCCGGGCCGGCCGGCCATGCGCAGCACGTGCGTGAGCGCCACGGCGACGCCGTCGGCGGCGTCGGCCGGCGTGGGTGGGGATTTCAGGCGAAGGATCTGCGTCACCATGTAGGCGACCTGCGGCTTGAGGGCGGCGCCCGTGCCCACCACGGCCTTCTTCACGAGCCGCGGCTCGTATTCGGCGATCTCGACGGCGGCCTGTTCGGCCGCGAGCAGGATGACGCCGCGCGCCTGGCTGAGCGCGATCGTGGTGCGGACGTTCTTGGCGTAGAAGGCATCCTCCACCGCCACGCAGTCGGGACGATGGCGCTCGATGAGCTCGCGGATGCCGTCATGGATGATCTTGAGCCGGGCGGGAAACGGGTCGGAGGCCTTCGTCCGGATGATGCCGCACTCCACCAGCCGTGCGGGGCCACGCGCCTCCGCCTCCACGACGCCGTACCCGAGCGTCGCCGTCCCGGGGTCGACGCCGAGGACGCGCATCGGGGCGGTCTCAGGCCTCGGCTTCGGCGAGCTGCGAGGCGTCGATGTCGAAGTTGGAGAACACCTTCGACACGTCGTCGAGCTCCTCGAGGACCTCCATCAGCTTGATCAGCTTGGGCACGTCCTCGCCCTCCACCTTCACCGTGTTCTTCGCCACCATCGCCATCTCGGCGGAGTCCACGTCGATGCCGCGCAGCTTTAGGCCGTCCTGGATGGCGTGGAAGTTCGTCACGCCCGTCGAGACGACGTACTGGTCGCCGTCGCGCACGAAATCCTCGGCGCCGGCGTCGAGGGCGGCGTCGAGCGCGCGCTCCTCGTCGTACTTCGAGGCATCGATGTAGAGCTGGCCCTTGCGGTCGAACATCCAGCCCACCGAGCCCGTCGCGCCCATGTTGCCGTGGTTGCGGCTGAAGGCGTGGCGGATGTCGGCCACGGTGCGGTTCGGGTTGTCGGTGGTGACCTCGATGAAGATGGCCGTGCCGCCGGGCCCGTACCCCTCGTACGTGAGCTCCTGGTACTCCGCCCCCTCGAGCTCGCCGGTGCCCTTCTTGACCGCGCGCTCGATGTTCACGTTCGGCATGTTGGCCGCCTTGGCCTCGTCGATGGCGAGGCGCAGGCGCGGGTTGCCGCCCGGATCGCCGCCGCCCGCCTTCGCGGCCACGGTGATCTCACGGATCAGCTTGGTCCACGCCGAGGCGCGCCGCGAGTCGGTCACGGCCTTCTTGCGCTTGATCTGCTTCCACTTGCTGTGGCCCGCCATGCCTGCCAACTCCTGTCGGACGTCGATGCCGCGAAACCTTGGAAATATAGGCATCGCAGCGGGTTGCAGCAACGCGACAGGTTGACCGAACCGGCCCTTTCCCGCTACTCTCCCCGCCTATGAACGCCAGATACCTGCTCGTGCTCGCCCTGACGGCCACCGCCGCGGGTTGCGAGCGCGCCAAGCCCGTCAAGACGCCGGAACTCGCCGAGGCGCTGCCCGACCTCTACCTGCCGAGCCGCTTCTCGTTCGTGTCGCGCTCGGGGAGCGAGGATGCGCTGCAGATCACCGTGCGCACGCCGCTCAAGCCGGAGGAGGTGGGGGAGTACTACCGCAACCTGCTCACGCGCGATCCGTGGACCATGGAGAGCGACATGAAGGACCGCGAGGGCGCCCTCATGCTCCACGCCACGCGGCAGGGCAAGCCGCCGATCTGGGTCCGCATCTCGCCGGACACGGCCTACAACGCCACGCTCGTGCAGGTGAGCGGCGCGGTGGTGAAGGAGATCAAGGTGGACAGCGTCGTGGGCCGGCAGATCCCGTCGGCGGGCAGGCAGATGCTGCAGTAGCGTCGTCGCGACCGCGGCGGTTCATGGCTCCGGATCGAGCATGTCCTCGAACCGGAGCCATTTCGCGTAGAAGTACAGGTCCACGAAGCCGGTGGGCCCGTTGCGGTTCTTGCGGATGAGCAGCTCGGTGGCCCCCTCCACGCCCGAGTCCGGGCGATACATCTCCTCGCGGAAGAGCCCGAGCACGAGGTCGGCGTCCTGCTTCACGGCGGCGCGGCCGGGCAGGTCGTCGAGCACCGGGCGCGGATCGGGCCGGCCGGCCTTGAGGCCCGGCACGTCGGTGAGCGCCAGCACGGCGACGTGCCGGTCGAGGGCGAGCGCCTTGAGCGCCCGCGAGGCGAGCGCCACGCGGTCCACCGCGCGCACCGCGGGACGGGGCGGCGCCACGTGCTGCAGCGCGTCCACGATCACCAGCTGCGGCGCCGGCACCATCGCCACGGCCTCCTCCACCTCGCCGAAGTCGTGCCCGAGCAGGGCCCGGAAGGCGAGCGGCAGGCCGCGCAGCGCGAGCGCGGCGGCGCCCACCGCCGAGCGCGCCTCGTCGGTGAGGCGGCCGTTCCGCATGTCGTCCACCGCCACCCGCGCCTCGAGCGCCACGGCGCGCTCGGTCAGGCGGACCTCGGTCATCTCGCCCGACAGGTAGAGCACGGGGTGGCCGGCCCGGGCCGCGCGCACCGCCATCGCCAGGGCGAGCGACGACTTGCCGCTCCCCACGTCGCCGGCGAGCACCACGAGGTCCTCGCGGCGGAAGCCGCCCCCCAGCTCGCGATCGAGCGAGGCGAACCCGCTTGCCACGACGTCCGGGGCGACGCCCTCGGCGGCGGTGCGGTCGATGCGCTCGATGACGCGCTGGACGGGCTCGATGGCGGGAGTGCGGCGGCGAGGCATGGTCATGAGGCCCGCCCGAATCTCACGATCCGTGCCGCCGGCACCATGCCATCAAGTCGTGTTTCGACAAGGGCTTGACGCGCGATTCCACGGCGGGGTGCCGGGCCCGGCCCGTCATTCTGAGGGACTCCCTGTCAGGTCGCGGCGCCGCGCCGCGCGCCCCGGGCCGCCCGCGCCAGGGCGTCGGCGGCCTTGTCGCCCAGCGACTCCTTCACCGGCGCCACGAGCTGACTGAGGGCCATCGCCACCGAGCGGGTCTCGGGCTCCCGCAACTGGCCGTGGATGCCCACCAGCGCGCGGCGGAGCGGGGCCGCGATGCGCAGCTTCGTCACCCGTCCCTCCAGCAGGTCCAGCCGGCGCCGCAGCGCCCGCTCGGCGAGCGGCGGGTCGAGCTGCAGGTCGAGGGTGACGCGCGCCGTGAGCCAGACGGCGAAGAGGCCGTCGCGCGTCGTGCCGCGCGGCGCGGCGGCCAGCAGCGTCTCGAGGGCGGCGAGCGGATCGCCGGTCACGCGGTCCACCGGGCGAGCGCGCCCAGGACGTCGGCCGGCGCGATGTCGCGCAGGCAGCGGTGGTGGCCGAGCGGGCAGGCGGGGCCGCCCTGGGCGGAGCAGGGGCGGCAGGGCAGGTCGCGCTCCAGTACGGTGGCGGCGGCGCGGTAGGGCGCGAACCCGAAGGCGCGCACCGTGGGTCCGAAGAGCGTCACGACGGGGGTGCGCATCGCGGTGGCCATGTGCATGACGCCGGTGTCGCCCGCCACGACGGCCTGCGCGCGAGCGAGGGCGGCGGCCGTTTCCTGCAGCGAGAAGAGGCCGGCGGCGCTGCGGCCCCGCGCGCCGGCCGCGCGTGCGATGGCGTTACCGGCGGCGACGTCCTCCGGGCCGCCCACCACGACCAGCTCGCGCCCCCGGGCCGCGAGCTCGCGCGCCAGCTCGCTCCAGTGTTCCACCGGCCAGCGCTTGCTGAAGTGCGCCGCGCCGGGCGCCAGCGCCACGAAGGGCGTCTCCGACAGGCCATGCTGGACCAGCCACTGTCCCGCGCGCTGCCGCGAGGACGGCGAGAGGTGCAGCTCGGGCGGGTCGCCGTCGGGCTTCACGTCGAGCCCGCGCGCCGCCTCGAAGAACCGCTCCGCCTCGGGCTTCGTGTCGAGGTACAGGTTGCGCTTGAACCGGATGAGCGCCGCCCGGGCCACGCGTCGCTTGCTGTAGCCGCGCCAGCGGCCCGGCACCATGAGCCGCAGCATGCGGGTGCGGAGCACGCCGTGCAGGTCGAGCAGGTGCGTGAACCGCCCGGCTCGCAGGCGCCGGGCGAGGGTGCCGAGCGGTTCCTCCTTCGGGTCGAAGACGATCAGGTCGTCGAGCGCCGGATGGTCCGCCAACAGGGGCGCGAAGGCGGGCCGG
>DASUOW010000247.1:0-6487 GCA_036276435.1 Gemmatimonadales bacterium | reverse complement strand
GTCAGGGCGGCGGACGCGGCGGCCAGCAGGGCGGCAAGCAGGGCGGCCGGAAGGAAGAGGGCGCGATGGATGAATCCGATCGCGGGCTCGAGAATCTCGACGACGACGAATAGCAGGTAGCAGCCAGTACCGGTGTGCCCGCGGCGTCGCCGCGGGCGCGCCACTACCCGATGCTCTTTTCGAAGGCAGGAGTGCGGATGTCGAAGGATCGGTACGTGCAGGTCCCGGAGGCCGGTGCGCAGCTGCGCGAGATCGTCGACGGCATCCGGTTCGCGATGATGACGACCGTCGACGGTGCGGGCGCGCTGCAGAGCCGTCCCATGCCGCCCCAGCACGCGGACGACGATGGCACCCTCTGGTTCCTCACGCCCCGGCGGAGCTCGCTCGCCAGCCAGCTGCGCGAGCAGCCCGTGGTGCTCATCACCTATGGCGACGCGCGGTCGCGCAGCTACATGAGCGTGACCGGCACGGCCACCGTGCTCCAGGATCCGGCGAAGGCGGCGCAACTGTGGGACGCGGCCGTGCGCAGCTGGTTTCCCGAAGGACCGGACGACCCCGACGTGGCAGTGATCAAGGTGGAAGTGGAGACCGACGCCTATCGGAACCCGCTTCCCGCGCCGGTCGCCTTCCCGCAGTTCATGCAGGCGGCGACGAGCGGAGAACTACATCGTGCACGGTGGACCGAGCGGTCCGACGTGCGGCATGCGCCCCTGGCGCAGGAGTCCTGAACATGCGACGCGCGGCCCAACGCACCACCGAAAAGAGCGCCGCCTGCTGGAGCGGCCCGCTGCTCCTCGGACTGCAGCGCCTGCGCATCGAGCTGCGGCCGACGACGCCCGGAAGCCATGGCGCGCTGCCCGGCGCCGTGACGGCCCGCTCGCGCGCCTCCATGCGCCCCGGCGCGCCGGAGGAGCGGTTGGAGATCCTCGGCTTCGTCTCGACCAGCGAGCTGTCGTGGATCCACCTCGACCGGCCGTACTACATCTCGTCGCCCGACGAGAACACGCGGCTCTACACCGTGCTGCGCGAGATCCTCGTGCGCTCCGACCGGCTCGCCGTGGGGCAGCTGGTGCTGCGCCGCCGGCGGCAGCTCGTGGCGATCTACGGCTTCCGCGGCGCGCTGGTCATGCACACGCTGCGGGCCTCGACCGACATCCTCGATCCGCGCGAGCTCGGCGTCGCCGCCGACGTGAGCGACGACGAGCAGTGGTCGCCCGGCCCGTGGAAGACGGCGAAGCCGCCGGTCGCGGCCGCCCCGAAGCCCGCGCGCCGCGCCGCCGGCACCCGGCCGGCCGCCACGGCGCGCAGCATCGCGACGCGGAAGGCGCCCCGCCGGACCACGGGCGCCATCGCCACCGAGGTCGGCGGCGTGCGCGTGCTCGACTTCACCGCCGCGCTCAAGCGCCGCCGCGAGCTGGGCAGCCTCTCGCCCGGCACGCCGCGCCAGCGCAAGCGGACCCTCTCCGGCAGCGGACGGCGGAGCGTCGGCCCCATCGAGTGACGACGCGCGCGGCTCCCGGGGCCCTCTCGCCCCAGCTCGCGACGCTCGCGGAGGAACCGCCGCGCGGCCGCGGCTGGGTGCACGAGGTGAAGCTCGACGGCTATCGCATCCTTGCCGTGCGTGACGGCACGGCGTGCCGGCTGCTCACCAGGAACGGACAGGACTGGACGCGTCGCTTCGGCGCGGTGGCACGGGCGGCGCGCGCGCTGCCCGTGACCTCCGCCGTGCTCGACGGCGAGGTCGTCGCGTTCGACGACGACGGCCGCTCGAGCTTCGCGGTGCTGCAGGATCCCGGCCGCCGGGCGCCCGTCCACTTCGTCGTCTTCGACCTGCTCGCCGTCGACGGCGAGGACCTCCGCGCCCGCCCGCTCGCCGAGCGCCGCACGCGCCTCGAGGCGCTGCTGCGCCGCGTGCCGAAGGATGGCCCGCTCCGCCTCGCCGAACGGATCGGCACCTCCGACCCGTTGGCAGCCGCCTGCAGTCGCGGCCTCGAGGGCGTGGTGAGCAAGCGCGCCGACGCGCCGTACGTCGCGGGCCGCAGCGAGACGTGGGTAAAGTCGAAGTGCCATCGCCGCCAGGAGTTCGTCATCGTGGGCTTCACCGAGCCGGCCGGCTCGCGCGAGTACCTCGGCGCGCTGGTGCTCGCGGCGCGCGACCGCGCGGGACTGCGGCTGGTCGGCAAGGTCGGCACGGGCTTCAACGCCGCCATGGCGAAGCGGCTGCGCGCGGCACTGCTCCCACTCGCCGTCACGCGCCCGCCGCGCACGCTCGTCGGCGACCGGCCGGTGCCCAACGGCATCCGCTGGGTCACGCCGAAGCTGGTGGCGGAAGTGGCCTACACCGACCTGACGCGCGACGGCCAGCTGCGCCATCCGAGCTTCCAGGGCCTGCGGGACGACAAGCCCGCCGAGGAGGTGCAGCTCGAGCAGCCGCGCGCCATCGAGGGGGTCACGCTCACGCACCCCGATCGCGTGCTCTATCCCGAGCAGGGCATCACCAAGCGCGGCCTCGCCGAGTACTACGAGGCGGTGGGCGGGCTCATGGTGCCGGAGCTGCTGCAGCGGCCGCTGTCGCTCGTGCGCTGCCCGTCGGGCAGCGGCAAGTCGTGCTTCTACCAGAAGCACTGGGTGCTCCCGAAGGCGGAGGGCCTCGCCACCGTGGAGGTGCTCGAGGAGGAGGGCGATCTCGAGCCCTACCCCACCGTGCGCACCAAGGCGGGCCTCGTCTCGCTGGTGCAGTACGGCGCGCTCGAGATGCACGCGTGGGGCGCCCGCGCCGATCGTCTCGAGGCCCCCGACCGCATCGTGTTCGACCTCGACCCGGGACCCGGCGTCACCTGGCCCGACGTGATCTCGGCCGCTCGGGACCTGCGCGGTCGCCTGGCGTACCGGGAGCTCGCCTCCTGGGTGAAGACGAGCGGCGGGAAGGGGCTGCACGTGGTGGTGTCCATCGAACGGCGCAGCACGTGGCCCGAGGTGGCCGCGTTCGCGGAGGGCATGGCAACCGAGATGGCCACCGCGTCCCCGAAGCGCTACCTCGCCACCGCCTCGAAGGCGAAGCGCGTGGGGCGCATCTACATCGACTGGCTGCGCAACACCCGCGGCGCCACCAGCGTCGCCGCGTGGTCCACGCGCGCGCGCCCGGGTGCGCCCGTCTCGGTGCCCATGCCCTGGGTGGACCTCGACGACCTGCCGGGTGCCGACGCGCTCAAGGTGCCCGATGTGCTGCAGCTGCTCCGCGGGCGGTTCCGCGACCCGTGGCAGGAGCTGGCCACCATCCGCCAGCGCCTGCCCGTCGCCGACGTGCCGCCGGCGGCGGTCACGCGGCCGTCGTCTCGCCGCCCAGCAGCGCGAGGACCTCGCCGGTGATGTAGCTCGAGTCGGCGTTCGACGCGAAGAACACGAACGCCGGCGCGATCTCCTCCGGCTGCGCCGGCCGCTTCATCGGCACGTCGGCGCCGTGTCGCGCCGCCTTCTTCGCCTCCTTGTCCACCACGTTGAGCGGCGTCCAGACCGGCCCCGGCGCCACGCAGTTGACGCGGATCTTCCGGTCCACGAGCTGCTGCGCGAGCGACTTGGTGAACGCGTGGATGGCGCCTTTGGTCGCGGCGTAGTCCAGCAGTTGCTTCGAGCCCTCGAGCCCCGTGATCGAGCCGCAGTTGACGATCGCGCCCCCGTCGGGCAGGTGCGCCAGCGCCGCGCGCGCCATGTAGAAGTAGCCGAAGATGTTGGTGCGGAACGTCCGCTCCCACTGCTGGTCGGTCAGGTCGGCGATGGCCTCCACGTGCTGCTGGAACGCCGCGTTGTTCACCAGCACGTCGAGCCGGCCGAACGCCTTCACCGTGCGCTCCACGGCCCGGTTGCAGAAGACGGCGCTGGTCACGTCGCCCGGCAGGAGCAGGCAGCGGCGGCCCTCCGCCTCGACGGCCTGCTGCGTCTCCTCGGCGTCCTCCTGCTCCTCCTGCAGGTAGACGATCGCCACGTCCGCGCCCTCGCGGGCGTAGAGCACCGCCACCGCACGGCCGATCCCCGAGTCGCCACCGGTGATGAGGGCTGCCTGCCCCTCGAGCTTGCCCGCACCGCGGTAGGCCGGCGCCTCGTATTCGGGGCGCGGCGTCATCGCCGCCTCGCGGCCGGGGCGGCGCTGGTGCTGCGCGGGGAACGGCGGCATCGGCTTGCGCGCGGGACGGCGCGAGTCGCCACGCCTGGGCTGTTTCGTGGCCATGGGAACCCCCTGCTCTGGTGAAGGAATGCGCCTCGCAGGTTCTACCGCGGCGGGCGGCGCGAGTGCCGTGCGCGGATATCGCTGCTTCGCGCGGGTGGCACGTGCAACCGCCCCGTTGCATGGCGGCGCGATACCTGGCGGGTCGATTCGCGCGTTGCGGTGAGGGATGTGCTTGGTGCGGCCGCACTTCGGTCATGACATCACGCTGCGTGCACGCGGCCCGCCGACGGCACGTGCATTGCCTTGCAGGGTGGCTCTCGAGTGCGATCGCGCGCTCGTGCGGATGACCTTCGACCGGAGCGACGACGTGACCCTCTCCCTGCACGCAGACGCGGCCCACAGCCCCCTCATCGTCCACAGCCACCTGCGGTGGGACTTCGTGTGGCAGCGTCCCCAGCAGGTGCTCTCGCGGCTCGCGGCCACGCGCCACGTGCTGTTCGTCGAGGAGCCGACGTACGGCGATGACGGCGCGGTGCCGCTGCTTCACGTCACCACGCCGATGGAGCGGATCCACCGCGCCATCCCGCGCCTCCCCGAGGCGCTGCGCGCGCAGCCCACGGCCGCGGAGCGGCTGGTCAAGCACCTCGTGCAGGAGCTCATCGGGCCCACGGGCCGGCTGTTCGCCGAATTCCGCGCGCCGATCCAGTGGTTCTACACGCCCTTGCCGGCGCCGACGATGCTCGGCGCCTTCGACGAGATCGCGGTGGTCTACGACTGCATGGACGAGCTGTCCCAGTTCGCCTTCGCGCCCGGGGAGATGATCGAGCGCGAGCGCAGGCTGCTCCAGGCGGCCGACGTGGTCTTCACCGGCGGGCGCCGGCTGTACGAGGCCAAGTCGCGGCTGCACGACAACGTGCACTTCTTCGGCTGCGGCGTGGATGCGGATCACTTCGCGAAGGCTGCGGATGCCGCCACCCTCGTGGCGGCACAACTCGATGGCCTGCCGCGCCCCGTCCTGGGCTACATCGGCGTCATCGACGAGCGGCTCGACTACGACCTCGTCGCCTATCTCGCGGACCGCGTGCCGCACGCGACGCTGGCGATGGTCGGGCCCGTGGTGAAGGTGGACATGGCCCGGCTGCCCCAGCGCCCGAACATCCACTGGCTGGGGCAGCAGGAGTACGCGACCCTGCCGTCGTTCCTGAAGGGCTTCGACGTGGCGCTGATGCCGTTCGCGCTCAACAAGGCCACCGAGTACATCAACCCCACCAAGACGCTCGAGTACATGGCGGCCGGCAAGCCCATCGTCTCCACCGCCGTCCCCGACGTGGTGCACAACTTCACGCCGGTCGTGAACATCGGCGGGTCGCACCGCAGCTTCCTCGAGGCGGTGCAGCTCGCGGTGACCGAGCCCGATTCGCAGCTGGTGGAGATGGGCCGCCGCCGCGCGCGGGCGGCCTCGTGGGAGGGAGTGGCCACCGAGATGTCGCGCCTGATGGGCGATGCCGCCACCCGCCGGGCGTGGCGTACCCGCGCCGATCGCAGGGACCGTCACGGCGCCCGTGCCGGTGCTCGCCCGAATTCCCGTGTCGGCTGAGGCGTCTCGACCGGAGGTCTGGGCCGGCATCGAGTGCACCTACAACCGGGTCGGTGACGCGTACCGGGACCAGCTCGCCGAGCTCGGGCACTACGACCGCAGCGGCGACATCGACCGGCTCGCGGCACTGGGCGTGACGGGCATCCGCTACCCCGTGCTCTGGGAGCGGCATGCCCACGACGGGGACGAGGCGTGGCGCATCACCGACCGCGCGCTCGCCCGGCTGCGCGACGTCGGCGTCACGCCCACGGTGGCGCTGATGCATCACGGCTCGGGGCCGCGGCACACCAGCCTGCTCTCGCCCGACTTCGCGCCCCGCCTCGCCCGCTTCGCCGCCGAGGTGGCGGCGCGCCACCCGTGGCTGCGGCGGTTCGTGCCGGTGAACGAACCGCTCAGCACCGCGCGCTTCGCCGCGCTGTACGGGCACTGGCACCCGCACCGGCGCGACAACGAGTCCTTCGCGCATGCGCTCGTGAAGCAGGCGCTCGGCATCCAGGCGGCCATGCAGGCCATCCGCCGCGTCATCCCCGACGCCGAGCTGGTGCTGAGCGAGGACATGGGACAGGTGCACGCCACGCCCGCCCTGCAGTACCAGGCGGACTTCGAGAACGAGCGCCGCTGGCTCAGCTTCGACCTGTTGTGCGGCCGCGTGCGGCCGGGTCACCGGCTGTGGCGCTTCCTCGCGCGCTGGCCCGACATCGAGGAGGGACTCGAACGGCTCCTCG
>DASUOW010000246.1:0-6839 GCA_036276435.1 Gemmatimonadales bacterium | reverse complement strand
CCAGCCAAAAGCGATCGTACCGGTGCCCGCTCCGACCGAGCCCTCCGCGACAGGGCCGCCACTCGCACCGTCGAGCGCGGCCACCACGTGCTCCGCGCGCAGGCCGCGCGAGCGGATGTCGTTCAGGAAGCCGTCGTTGGTCTCGCCCACGACGGGATTGATGGAGCGCACCTCCGCCATGCCGGGCTGCGCCAGCATCCAGTGCGCCAGGGCGTCGGCCGCGGGCCAGACGCAGAGCGTGCAGGTGAGGAGGATGGGGGTCTCGAGCTCGCCGAGCTCGCGCAGCTGCGTGACGCCGACGAGCTTGCCGAAGCCGTTGCCGACGTGGACGGCGGCGGGCACGCGCTCGCGGAAGGCGTTGCCGCCATGCGGGAAGATGGCCGTGACGCCGGTGCGCACGCTGTCGCCGCGGTGCACGGTGGCATGGCCCACGCGGACACCCGGCACGTCGGTGATGGCGTCGAGCGGGCCCGGCGGCAGCGTGCCGACCACGATGCCGAGGGCGCGGGCGCGAGGCTTCTGCTGCGCCGCGCCGGGGGATGCCAGCCCGATGGCGCAGAGCAGCAGCACGGCGGCGCGCGTCACGGGGTCCGCGCCCGCCAGGCGGCCAGCGCGTCGACGAACGCCTGCCGCTCCGCGACCTCCGCGGCGCCCTGCGACTGGGCGTAGTCGGGGTCGGCGGTGATGATCGAGTCGAGTGTCATGCCGTCGGGCGCGGTGTACTCCGGCGACACGCCGTGCTCGAGCAGGTACGTGGCCACCGGCCAGTTCGCCATGTAGGCGGCGTTCATCAGCGCGCTCCAGCCCTGCCGGTCGGTGCGTGGGCTCTTCACCTGCAGGTCGGCGCCGTGCGCGACGAGCAGCTCGAGCTTGGGGACGGTGAGGTTGTGATGCAGCACCAGCGGCACGTCGTCGAAGCGCTCCCGCTCGTTCGGGTCGGCGCCATGCGCGAGGTAGATCCCCATCAGCGCCAGCGAGACGTCGTCGGTGTTGTAGCCGGCCGACGTCAGCAGTCGCTCACCCTCGCCCATCGCGTCGATGATGTAGGGCGCGCCGCTCTCGAAGAGGATGCGCACCGACTCGACGTCGACGGGCCGGCCGAAGCCCTCGTACTGCTGCCCCGTGCGCCGCACCGCGTGCCCCACGACGGTGGCGCCCCACGGGTCGCGGGCTGTCCAATCGATGCCGCCCGCCGAGGCGAGCGTCCGCACGAGTGCCGTGTCGCCAGCATCCACGGCCCTGGCCAGCGCCCGCACGGCCGGATCCTCGAAATGCCCCTGGCGCGCCCGCGACGCCCTGCGCGAGAGGCTCTTCGCCGAGCCGCTCGCCGCGTTGAAGGCCCAGACGATGAACGGCAATCCGAGCACCGCCGTCGCGGCCCACACCGCGCCGCCGCGTCCCGAGCGCTGGGCCCAGAACAGCGCGCCGCCGGCCGCGAGCACCACGGGGGCGAGGACGAGCCCCCACGCCGTGCCCAGCCCGCGGCCCGCGGCGTCGTCGCCCATGTTCCTCGAGAGGAGGAGCATGGCCACGAAGGCCGCCTCGAGGGCGAAGAAGATCCAGCCGATCACCGCCACCGTCTTCAATGACACGCGCACCAACCCCGCCGAGTAGAGGTGCGGAGATGGTGCGCGTGCGCCCCCGGAGGCGCAAGGGGAGCCGGTTCGCTCAGCGCGCCTCGTCCTGCGCCAGCGACGCCATGTCGATGACGAAGCGGTAC
The DNA here is from genome assembly GCA_036276435.1 of Gemmatimonadales bacterium. Lineage (GTDB taxonomy): Bacteria > Gemmatimonadota > Gemmatimonadetes > Gemmatimonadales > GWC2-71-9 > JAGGAG01. Next base: position 5,119 of record DASUOW010000246.1, on the reverse strand, counting down.
TTCACGTCGCTCTGCAGCATCCGCTCGTACGCCTCGTTGATGTACTGGATGGGGATCACCTCGACGTCCGAGGTGATGTCGTGCTCGCCGCAGAAGTCGAGCATCTCCTGCGTCTCCCGGATGCCACCGATGAGCGAGCCCGACACCTTGCGGCGGCCGAAGATCAGGTTGAAGGCCGAGGGGCCGGCATTCGGCTGCGGCGGCACGCCCAGCAGCACGAGCGCGCCGTCGCGCTTGAGCAGCGCGATGTAGGCGTCGAGGTCGTGCGCCACCGACACGGTGTCGAGGACCAGGTCGAAGGAGTTCCTGTGCCGACCCATCTCCATGCGGTCCTTGGAGATGATGACGTCGTCGGCGCCGAGTCGCTTCGCATCCTCGGCCTTGCCCGGCGAGGTGGTGAACAGCGCCGTGCTCGCGCCCATCGCGTGCGCGAGCTTGAGCGCCATGTGGCCGAGGCCACCGAGCCCGACGATGCCGACGCGCTGGCCGGGCTGCACGTTCCAGTGCCGGAGCGGCGAGTACGTCGTGATGCCGGCGCAGAGCAGCGGGGCCGCGCCGGCCGGATCGAGGTTGCCCGGCACGCGGAGGGTGAACGCCTCGTCCACCACGATGCGGTTGGAGTAGCCGCCGAAGGTGACGCCGCCGGTGTGCCTGTCGGGGCTGTTGTAGGTGAAGATGGCGCCGCTGGTGCAGAACTGCTCGAGGTCGTCCGCGCACTCGCTGCAGCTGCGGCACGAGTCCACCATGCAACCCACGGCGGCGGTGTCGCCCACCTTGAACCTGGTGACCTCGCCGCCGACGTGGGTCACGCGGCCGAGGATCTCGTGCCCGGGGATGGCGGGCCACGTGGTGCCCTCCCACTCGCCGCGCACGGTGTGCAGGTCGGAGTGGCAGACGCCGCAGTACTCGATCTCGATCTGCACGTCACGCGGGCCGGGCTTGCGGCGCTCGAAGGGGAAGGGAGCGAGCGCACCGGTGGCGCTCGGGGCGGCGTAGCCGAGACTCTTGATCACGGAGGGTCCTGAAGGATGGCGGTGATGGGGACGACGGGCGTGCTGCGCGAATCTAAAGCCGCTGCCGGCCACGCTCCAGCCGGGTCGGCGGGCGCGGAGCACGAGCGATACTTCGCAGCGATCACGGTGGTTGGCGCCGGGTGGACGGTCAGTAGAGCCGGGCGGCCAGCCGCCTGGTCCCGACGGCATCGAGCGCCAGCAGTCCCGCGACCACGGCCGCCGCGAGGGCCACCCGCCGCCGTCCCTCGCGCGTGTTGGCGCGCAACGCGAGGCCGAGCAGCAGCAGGTTCATCACGTCGCCGGCAACCCGGGCGCGCAGCCATCCCAACGGTTCGGGCTGCGAGAGGATGCCGACGCCACTCGCGACTTCCCGCGCGCCCAGGGCGCGCATCACGCGGGGGCGCTCGCCGACGCCGACGAGGCGGCCAAGCCGCCGAGGGGCCGCGATCTGCGTGAGCCCGAGCCCGATGCCGAGCCAGCCGAGTCCACGTGCCAGCCGGCGCTCCCTCATCATGTATCGCGCGTTCATTGCAGGGCCTCGTCTCGAGGGATGTTGTTCCAGAGATACCCCGGGCCGAAGGCCCCGTGCGCGTCGCGTCGATCGCGGTCGGCTCAGTCGTACGCCACCGCGCCGATCTCGCCGCGCCAGTAGGGCAGCGGCCCGGCTGGGAGGATCCACGCCACTTCGCCGCGCACCGGCACCAGCACGCCGCCCCGCTCGGCGTACGCGAGCCAGCGGCCTTCCCACGGTGTCGGCACCGACGTCCCGGCCACGTCGCGCCCGCGCGCCGGCGCGTAGATGCGCTCGACGAGGCCGTCGGCACCGAAGTGGAAGTCGAGCGAGACGGTGGTGCCGCCCGAGGTGAGCGTGGCGCGCGCGCTGGTGGAATCGATCGGCGCCCAGCGCACGCCCTGCGACGGCAGCAGCGCCGTCGGCAGCCACACCGCCTCGGCGAGGAAGCGCACGAGTGCACCAGCGGCGATGTCGGGCGTGTCGTGCACGTCCACCACGGGTATGAGGCCCAGGATGGTGCCGTACATGCTGCCGCGGCCGTTCACGAAGGCATCGCGCACCAGGAAGTCGAGGCCCGGCGCCATCCGGATGCGCGCGTCCCACACGAAGCCCGCGGGGTGTGCCGTGAACTGCTGCACGGCGGTGAACGGCCGCCAGCCGTCGGGCGTGGCCTTCACGGCGAACGTCCCGTGCTGCTCGATGCGCGCACGGCGCGGGATGGGCTGGCCGTCCCTGAGCACCGTGCGGAAGTACCGCGCCACGGGAGCGGGGAGGCCGTCGAGCTCCCTGCTGGAATAGACCGCAGGGGCGACGCCCGCCGAGGCCGCCTGCAGCCGGCCCACGAGCCCGGCGGTCCGTGAACGCCAGCGTGCGCCGGCGACCACCACCACGCCGACGAGTGCGAGGAGCAGTGCGGCGAGCACGAGCAGCACGGACTTCACGGATCCTCCCGGTTCGGGGCGGCGGCGCACGGACGGGTCGCAAGTCCCGACAGGAGTGGAGGATACCCACTCACCTCCCTGCCTTCTCGACCCACGGCCCGGCAATTGCAAAAGTATGTCAACCTATCATCGGCCTCACCGTGCGGCAGCGGTCTCCGCCACGACCCGAGGCTTCCACGGGGTGGAACAGGAATGCGCGACGGCGACCCTCATTCGGAGCAGGCGACGAAGATGTTCGACTCACGGGCGAAGGATCTCTACGAGGTCCTGCAGGTCTCCCCACGGGCGGATGAGGACACCATCCACCGGGTCTTCCGTCATCTGGCGAAGCGCTTCCATCCGGACAACACCGAGAGCGGCAACGCCGATCGCTTCAACGAAGTGATGCAGGCGTTCCAGACGCTGTCCGATCCCGAGCAGCGGGCGAGCTACGATGCGCGCTACGAGCAGGAGCGCGAGGTGCGCTGGCGCATCTTCGACCAGGATTCGGCCACCAGCGACATCGCCGCCGACCGCCGCATCCGCGACGGCATCCTCTCGCTGCTCTACACGCAGCGCCGGAACGACCCCGACCGCCCCGGCCTCGGCGTGGTGGACCTCGAGCGGCTGCTCAACTGCCCGGAGCAGCACATGAAGTTCCAGATGTGGTATCTCAAGGAGAACGGCTGGGTGGCGCGGCAGGAGAGCGGCACCTGGGCCATCACGGCGAGCGGCGTCGATCGCGTGCTTGAGCTCGGCGGCCCGGCGCACAACGTGGCTCCGCTCCTCACGGCGGGCGCGCAGGGCTGATCGCTCGCCGCGCCCGCGTCAGGCCGCGCCGCGCCTGATCGCTCCGGCAGTCGTGAACGCGCCGATCGCGGCGAGGATCGCGCCGAGCAGCGCGCCCGCCACGAAGAGCAGGCCGAGGCCGATCGGGTTGGGATTCGGATCCGACGTCAGGCCGAGCTGGTAGCCGAACACCCCCACCATGAGCAGCGGCAGCGCGCTCAGCACCAGGACGCCCAGGCCCGCCCGCACCCACGACGACCGCAGGTAGATCGACCGCTCGTCGCCACTCGCCATGATCCAGACGAACGGCGCGAGCGGCGGCGCGAGCAGGCAGCACAGCAGCGTCAGGGTGGTGCGTGAGGGCACGCGGCGCTCAGGCCTCGGGATCGCCCGACGCGACCTTGCCCATCCACGCCTCGATCGGCAGCACGCCGCCGGCCGGCTCCACGCGATCCTTGTCGTAGTGCGGCAGCGCATCCTGCATGAGGTCGATCCGCTTCCATCCCGCGAGCGGTGCCTGCGTGCCGGCTTCCGGCACGTAGCGCGAGCGCTCCACCTTCTCGTGGCGGTGGATGTAGCGCGGGCAGTTGGGGAAGATCTCCGTCACCGCCACCCGCACCACGAACTGCGCGCCGGGAAAGGTGGCGAGCAGCGGGTCGTCGTGGTGCAGCGTGGCCTGGCCCTGCACCCGGATGCGGAACGGCTTCTCCAGGTCCATGAACAGCAGTCCCACCGACGGGTGGCCGACGATGTTGCCCATCGAGTAGTACATGCCGTTGCCGTCGTAGCATGGGAAGGCGAGCGTGGCGGGATCGATCACGCGCACGAAGCCCGGGTGGCCGCCCTTGTACGAGACGGTGGGCCGCCCCTCGGGGTCAACGCTCGCGAGCCAGAACATGTCGCGGCTCTCGATGAAGCCCCTGTCCTCGTCGGTGAGCTCCGTGTGCAGCGTGACTTCGGCGAGCCGGTCGGCAAGCCGGCGGGTGTCGAAGCGATCCTGCAACGCGCGATGCGCGTCGCCGTAGAGATTGGCCATGGGCACTCCAGCGATGGCGCGGCCGGCTACTCCGCGCTGGGAAAGGCGCGCAGCGATCGCGCCACGAGCCCGATGCCCCCGGCGAGGAGCCCGAGGATCATGAGGGTGTCGAACAGCGACGTGGGCGCGAAGTAGATGTGCATGTTGGCGATGATGCCGGCGAGGATGATGAGGGCGCCGCCGCCCAGCAGCAGCCAGCCCGGGAGCGAGCGGCCGTTGAAGAACAGCACCCCGATGCCGGTGAGCAAGGGCAGCAGCGAGAGCCCGAAGAGGCTCGTGCCGCTCCACTGCCAGTAGCCGCTCGACACGACGACGCGCGTCAGCAGCAGGTAGCCGCCCACCACGACCATCGCCGCGCCGAGCAGGAAGATGCCGATCCCGCCCCTGGTGCCGCCCGCGCCCTGCATGCCGTGCTCCGGTGAAGGGACCGCCTCGAAGATCGCGGCGTCAGGCGAACTTCGCCAACCGGTAGCGCCAGTCGGCGGCGAGTGCGGGGAGCTGCGCCAGCGCCGCCGCCTCCTGCCGGAGCGACTGATGGTTCGCCATGACCTGCGCCGTGCGACGAACCGTCCACATGGGGTGGGGACGTGCCTGCAGTTCGATGGGCATGCCAGCCTCGAGCCATGCCTCCTGCAGCACCCGCAGGTACCAGCCCGAGCGGCCGGTCTCGCGCACGCGATGGATCAGGTCGGATCGATCATGCCGCCACGCCAGCCGGTTGCATGGCGTGCGCGGCTTCGACACTTCCACGATGACCTCGCCGATCGACCACCGATCGCCGATGGCCACCTCGTCCTCGTCGGTGCCGCGCACCGTGAGGTTCTCGCCGAACGCGCCGGGGCCGAGC
>DASUOW010000245.1:0-2555 GCA_036276435.1 Gemmatimonadales bacterium | reverse complement strand
CACCACGTGTGGACCCCGCTCCAGGAGCGGATCAAGGACTACATCGCGTCGCCGAAGTCGAACGGCTACCAGTCGCTGCACACCACGATCTTCGGCCCCGGCGGGCAGCTCTTCGAGATCCAGATCCGCACCACCGAGATGCACCGGACGGCCGAGTACGGCATCGCGGCGCACTGGGTCTACAAGGACGACGGCTCGTCGGACGACGTCGAGGGCCACCTGCAGTGGTTCCGCCAGCTGCTCGAGCTGCAGCAGGACACGCACAGCCCCGAGGAATTCCTCGAGTTCCTGAAGATCGACCTGTACCAGGACGAGATCTTCATCTTCACGCCGCAGGGCGACGTGAAGCGGCTGCCGAAGGGCGCCACGCCCATCGACTTCGCCTACCACGTGCACACCAAGGTGGGCGAGCGCTGCCAGGGCGCGAAGATCAACGGCCGCATCGCGCCGCTGCACCGGGAACTCAAGAACGGCGACGCGGTGGAGATCCTCACCGGCCCCAACGCGCGCCCGAGCCGCGACTGGCTCAACCACGTCCGCACCGCGCGAGCGCGCCACAAGATCAAGGCCTGGATCAAGCAGGAGGAGGAGTCGGTCAGCCTGCAGCTCGGCCGCGAGATCATCGAGCGCGAGATCAAGCGCCGCCGCCTCGCCGAGCCCACCGACGACCAGATGTCACGTGCCGCGGGCACGCTCTCGGTAGCCGACGCCGAGGGGCTCGTGATCGCGGTGGGGCGCGGCGACGTGGCGATCGGCCAGCTCATCCGCGCCCTCTATCCCGAGCTGAGCCACGAGGAGCTGCAGGAGCCCAAGCCCACCGTCTTCGGCCGGGTGCTCGACCGCATCCGCCTCGGCCGCGGCATCAAGATCCAGGGCGTCGACGGGCTCATGGTGCGCTACGCCCAGTGCTGCCAGCCGGTGCCGGGCGACAAGGTGGTGGGCTACGTGACGCAGGGCCGCGGCATCTCCATCCACCGCGCCGACTGTCCCAACCTCCTCACCCTCTCCTCCGACGAGCGGCGGATGGAGATCGACTGGCAGGAGTCGGAGGGCGAGGCGTTCGCGGTGCGGCTCGTGGTCAACGCCGAGGACCGTCGCGGGCTCTACGCCGACATCATGCAGGCGATCAGCTCGACCGGCACCAACATCCGCGGCGCGGACCTCAATACCCGCGACGGCTCGGTGTTCGGCACCATCTTCGTCGAGGTGGACAACCTGCCGCACCTCGAGAAGATCCTGAAGATCATCCGCCGGGTGAAGGGCGTGCACCTGGTCGATCGGCACGAGGAAGGGCACCAGCCGCCGCGCGCGCACTAGAGCCTCCACCCACCGGGAGCGATCCCACACGCCGTCTCCATCCGATGGTCTCACCGTCCTCGTCGAGGGCGCGTTCGCGTCGACGCTCGCCGACCGCTACCGCCTCGAGCGCGAACTGGGGCGCGGCGGCATGGCCGTCGTGTGGCTCGCGCGCGACCTGAAGCACGAGCGCCGCGTCGCCATCAAGGTGCTGCGGCCGGAACTGTCCGCGCTGATCGGTGCCGAGCGGTTCCGGCGCGAGATCAGGGTCATGGCTGCCCTCCAGCATCCCCACATCCTTCCGCTGCACGATTCCGGCGAGAGCGCCGGACTCCTGTTCTACGTCATGCCGTTCGTCGAGGGCGAGTCGCTGCGCGACCGGCTCGGGCGCGAGGGCGCGCTTCCGGCGGGGGAAGCGCTCCGCCTGGCCGGCGAGATCGGTGATGCGCTGAGTCACGCGCACCGCCACGGCATCGTGCACCGCGACGTGAAGCCCGAGAACGTGCTGCTCGCCGACGGGCACGCGCTCGTGGCCGACTTCGGCATCGCCCGTTCGGGCGGCGCCGAACGGCTCACCGAGACCGGCATGTCCCTCGGCACGCCGGCCTACATGAGCCCGGAGCAGGGCTCGGGCGACGAGGCGGACGCGCGCAGCGATCAGTACGCGCTTGCGGCGCTCACCTACGAGATGCTCGCCGGCGAACCGCCCTTCACCGGGCCCACGGCGCAGTCGGTGATCGCCAAGCACATGGCCCAGCCGGCACCCTCGGTGCGCATGACGCGCCCGGCCATCCCCGCGCACGTGGATGCGGCGCTGCAACGGGCCCTCGCCAAGCAGCCGGCCGATCGCTTCGCGTCGGTGACGGACTTCGTCGATGCTCTCCGGCACGCGCCGACGGCGGTGCTGCCCGCGACGGGGAGGCCCGCGCCCGGCGACCCGCGGCGCGGGCGGAGGGCGGCGCTGATCGGCCTCGTTGTCGCCCTCGTGCTCGCGGCGCTCGGCACGCGCTGGCTCGCCGCGCGGCGCGGCGGGGCGCCGGCCGGCGATCCCGACGCCGTCGCCGTGCTCCCGTTCCGCACCGACGGCGCCGACCCCGCGCTGGCCTACCTCGGCGAGGGCATGGTGGACCTCGTCGCGGTGAAGCTGCCCGGCGGCGGCGGCGCGCGGGCCATCGCCCCGCGCGCCGCGCTCGCGGCGTGGCGATCGGAGCTCGCGCGAGGCGGCGACGACCCCGCGCGCGCCGTCGCCCGCCGGCTCG
>DASUOW010000244.1:0-9792 GCA_036276435.1 Gemmatimonadales bacterium | reverse complement strand
CCGAGCCCGGTGTAGACGTAGGCGAAGCAGTAGGGCGAGACGAGGCGTTCCTTCGCCATCGCATCGAGCCGGCGCAGGATATCACGAGCCTCGTCGGTGCGGCCGACGGTGGCGTAGGCCTGGCCGAGCTGGCCGACGAAGGTGGGGTCGTCGTGGGAAACCGCCGCCGCGCGCTCCATCTCGGCGACGCCCTCGGCCTGCCGTCCCTGCGCGATCAGCGCCCAGCCCAGCGCCGAATGGCCGCGCGCGAAGTTCGGGTCGAACGCGATGGTCTGGCGGGCCTCGGCGGCGGCCTCCTCGAAGCGGCCGGCGCGGAGCAGCCCCGCCGCCACGTCCGAGCGATGCGCGAGCGGATCGAGCTCGCGCGCGCGGCGCACCAGCTCGACCGCCTCGTCGTACCGGCCCGTGGACCAGCAGAGCCAGCCGTAGTGATCGTGGACGTCGGCGCTGCTCGGGCTCAATTGCAGCGCGAGCTTGAACGCCGCCTCCGCCCCCTCCCAGTCGAAGTCGTACAGCATCCGCACCAGACCCATGACGCCGTGCGCCTCGCCCAGGCCCGGATCGAGCGTGAGCGCGCGGGTCGCCGCCTCGCGCGCCCGCGCGATCGACGCCTCGGGGGTGAGTGAGGTGGCCTGCACCGTGATGAACTCCGCGTGCGCGCGCGCGATGCCGGTCCACGCCAGGGCATAGCCCGGGTCGAGCTCGAGCGCCTGCTCGAAGCAGCGGATGCCCCGCAGCAGGCCCGCCTCGGTGTACTGGCTGAACCAGTAGCGGCCCTGCAGGTAGAGCTGGTACGCGCGGAAGTCGCTCGTCGGCTCGGCGCTCAGGCGCCGCTGCTCGTCGCGCGAGAGCTCGGCCTTGAGCGCGCCGGCGATGCGCAGCGCCACGTCGGTCTGGATCTGGAAGATGTCGGTGAGCTGCCGGTCGTACGTCTCGGCCCAGAGCTGCCGCTCGGTGGCGGCGTCGACGAGCTGCGCCACGATGCGGAGCCGGTCGCCGGCCTGGCGCACGCTGCCCTCGAGCAGCGTCGCCACGCCGAGGCGCGCGGCCACCTGGCGCCGGTCGTGGGCGCCGTCGCGGAACTGCATCGCCGAGGTGCGCGAGATCACCTTCAGCGCGCGGATCTTGGAGAGCTGCGCGATGACGTCCTCGGTGATGCCGTCGGCGAAGAGCTGCCCCGTCGCGTCGGTGCTCATGCTCTGGAACGGCAGCACCGCCACCGACGCCTCGCGCTGGGCGGGGGCGGCGGGAGCCACGAGCGCGTCGGCGAACGCGCCGCAGGAGGGGAACCGGTCGGCGGGCACCGGCGCGAGGGCGCGCAGCAGCGCCTGCTCCACCGCCACGGGCACGGCCGCGCGCACGCGGCGGATGGCGGGTGCCGGATCGGTGAACCGCTTGGCCATGATGGACTGCACGGTGGGACCGGTGTACGGCGGCTCGCCGGCGAGCAGTTCGTACAGCACGCAGGCGAGGGCGTAGACGTCGCTCCGCGCGTCGAGCCGCGCCTCGCCGGCGGCCTGCTCCGGGCTCATGTAGGACGGCGTGCCGAGCGCGAGGCCGGCCGACGTGGTGCGCCCCGCCGTCCACTCGGCAGGGGCGAGCGCGACGCCGAAGTCGGCCACCATCGCCTCGCCCTCGTGCAGCAGGATGTTCTCGGGCTTGATGTCGCGGTGCACGAGCCCCTGGGCATGCGCGTGGTCGAGCGCGGCGGCGGCGTGGCGGATGATGGCCACGGCCTCGTCGATCCGCAGCTGGCCCTCGCGGTGGAGCTTCTCGCGCAGCGACTCGCCCTTCACCCACGGCATGACGTAGAAGAGCAGGCCGTCGGCGCTGCCCGAGTCGTAGAGCGGGAGGATGTGCGGATGGTTGAGGCGCGCCGCGATCGTGATCTCGCGCGAGAACCGCTCGGCGCCGAGCACCTGGGCCACCTCGGGAAGGATCACCTTGATGGCGACGGCGCGGGCGTGGCGCAGGTCGTCGGCGAGGTACACCACCGCCATGCCGCCCCGGCCGATCTCCCGCGTGACGCGGTACCGGCCGGCGAGGGCTGCGTCGAGGCGCTCGGGGAGCGTCATGACCGCAGCCGCTTCGGCGCCACGAGCGCCCAGCCATCGTGCAGCAGCGCGCCGATGTCCTTCCAGCTTGGCCGCCGGTCCAGCCACACGCCGACCCACCCGCTGGGACCGACATAGGGCGGCACGAAGTAGCGCTCCGGCTTGGCGCGTACCATCAGCTCCTGGTTGCCGGGACCGGCCTTGACCCACACCGCCGGGCGCCCGGCGCCGTGATGGCTCTCGGCTCGCGCGTACGAGGCGAACATCCGGTTGCACACCCGGAACGTGGGCTCGCCCCAGGCCTCCACCTCATGGGCTTCGGGCAGGGAGAGGGCCAGGGCGCGGAGCCTCTCGAGCGGCGTCATGGGTCGAATCTATGCCGGAATTCGGGCCGCTGCGGGGTAGTTCAGGGGGCGGGACGAACCTCTTCGAAGGAAGGAATCATATCGCCATGACACCAGCCACGATGACCATGAGCCGGCAGATGCAGGAATGCATCGCCAACTGCCAGGAATGTCACGCCATCTGTATCCAGACCGCCGCGCACTGCCTGGACATGGGCGGCGAGCACGCATCCAGGAAGCACCAGACCATCCTGCTCGACTGCGCGGACATCTGCGCGGCGAGCGCCGACTTCATGCTGCGCGAGTCGCCGATGCACGCACAGACGTGCGCGACGTGCGCGGAGGCGTGCCGGCGTTGCGCGGAGGAGTGCGAGCGGCTCGCGAAGGGGGACCAGCTGATGCTGCAGTGCGCGGAGGTGTGCCGGCGCTGCCAGCAGTCGTGCGAGCAGATGGCGCGGATGTAGCGTAAGGAGGGATAGAAAGAACCGGCGGACCCCCGCGGGTCCGCCGGTGCATCACCTCGGGTCGGTCAGGCGACCCGGTCCCCGTCGGTCTCGACCAGGGTGAGCCTGGGCCACTCCTCGTCCATGAACTCGAGCACCGCCCGTTCCATCCGCTCGTACGCGGCTTCCCGCTCGGGGGTCGTCGCCAGCTTGCGGCAGGAGCGCACCATCTGCCAGACCCGCTGGTAGCACCCGTAGCGCACCAACGCCGCCAGGTCGGCGGTTGCTTCGGTGGTGGGTACCTGCATCACGTATCGTCCTCTCCCCGGGGATGGGACCCGGGATCATGGTGAGGCGCGCGACAGATTTTGTGTGGTGGGAGGGTGTAGCGATTACGGACACAATCTTTTGTACCGGACCGAGAAACGCAAGACTGCAAGTTGTTGCATCAGCGGTCGTTGAGGGTCAGGCGTCCCGCATCTCCCCGCTGTCGCCGGCCAGCCGCGGCCACTCCTCGTCCATCAATCCCAGCACGGCCCGCTCGACGCGCTCGTAGGCTGCCTGCCGTTCCGGGGTCATGGCCAACTGCCGGCATGAGCGCACCATCTGCCACACCCGCTGATAGCAGCCGTAGCGCACCAATGCCGCCAGATCGGCTGATTCCGTCGACGACATCTGCGTCATGCCTCGTCCTCCCTGAGCGGGGAGCCCGTGACTACGGAATGCGAACAGTGATGCAGTGCTGAAGACCTCGATATCAACCCACAATGTTTGGAACATCACACGGTAATGCAAGAGTTCCGATCAACAACGCGCGAAGTGGCTGTTGATCGGACAGGAACCGTCGACCGGCTGGCGTGATAGACATATAAATGACACGGCGCACCCGCATCCTGGCGGTCGTGGGAGCGGTCCTCGCGCTCCTGCTCGTACTGCTCCTCGTCCTCCCCTTCCTGTTCCGCGACCGGATCGCCGAGCGCGTCAAGGTCGCGGTGAACCGGAACGTCGAGGCGCGCGTGGACTGGAGCCACGTGGGGCTCAGTCTCTTCCGCGACTTTCCCAACCTCACCCTCACGCTGGACGACCTCACGGCCGTGGGCGTCGACCGGTTCGAGGACGATACGCTCGCCATCGTCCCCCACCTCCGGGTGAGTCTCGGCCTGGGCAGCGTGCTGCGGAGCCTCACCGGTGGGACGGTGGTGGTGCGCGCCATCGAGCTCGAGGAGCCGCAGCTCGGTCTCATCAAGCTCGCGGACGGCACCGCCAACTGGGACATCGCGAAGAAGACGCCCGAGGCGGAGCAGGCGCCGGACGCGTCGAAGCCGATGGACGTCAGCCTGAAGCGCTTCGAGATCCACGACGCCGACATCGCGTTCGACAACCGCCAGGCTGGCCTTCAGGCGACGGTCGTCGGCTACGACCAATCGCTCTCGGGCGACTTCAGCCGCGAGGTCGTCGACGTCCGCACGAAGGCCGACGCCGACACGGTGAGCGTCACCTTCGCGGGCGTACCGTACCTCAGCCAGGTCCGGCTCGCGCTCACCGCCGACGCCCGGGCGGACCTCGGGCAGAAGGTCTATACGCTCGAGCGCACCGAGCTCCGGCTCAACGATCTCCTGCTCGGTGTCTCGGGCTCCGCGGCCACGGTCGGGGAGAACATGCGCCTCGACCTCGCGTTCGAGGCCCCCAGCACGGACTTCCGCAGCATCCTCTCGCTCGTGCCCGCCGTCTACGCGCACGACTTCGACCAGGTGAAGACCTCGGGCAGCTTCACCGTCGACGGCCGGGTGCAGGGCGAGTACGGCGACGCCGCCTTCCCATCGTTCGCGGTCAACGCGAAGGTGAACGACGCCGCCTTCCAGTATCCCGACCTGCCGCTGCCGGCGCGCTCCATCTTCCTCGACCTCGCGCTCACCAACCCCGGCGGCAGCGCCGACAGCACCGTGGTGACGCTCGATCGTTTCCGCGTGCAGCTGGGCCGCAACCCCGTCGAGGCGAGGATGGTGCTGCGCACACCGGTGTCCGATCCCGACGTGGACGCGCGGGTGAAGGGCACGGTGGACCTCGCCGACATCCGGCGCACCGTGAAGCTCGAGAAGATCGAGCAGCTCGCCGGCATCATCTCGGCGGACGCCGCCGTGCGCACGCGGAAGTCGTGGGTGGACCGGAAGCAGTACGACCGGGTCGCGGCCAGCGGCACGGTGAACGTCGGCAACCTCACCGTCCGGGGCGAGGCGTTGCCGCAGCCGCTCGCGATCGAGCAGGCGTCGCTCCGCCTGGCGCCGGAGCACGCGCGGCTCGAGTCGTTCCGCGGCACCGTGGGCAGCAGCGACATCCAGGCGACGGGCACGCTCGAGAACATGCTGGCCTACGCCTTCCGCGACGACACGCTGCGCGGCAGCGTGACGCTGCGCAGCAACCGCTTCAACCTCGACGAGTGGCGCTCGAAGGACACCGAGCGCGAGGTCATCCCCGTGCCGCCCCGGCTCGACCTGGCCCTCGACCTGACGATGGCCGAGCTGACGTTCGACAAGCTGCAGATGCGCGACACGCGGGGCCGGGTGCATGTGAAGGACCAGCGTGCCACCTTGGACGACTTCCGGATGAACACGCTGGGCGGCCAGATCGGCGTCACGGGCTTCTACGAGACGAAGAACCTGGCCGCGCCGACGTTCGACGTGGGCTTCCGGATGACGAAGGTGGACATCCCCTCGGCCTTCCAGGCGTTCACCACGATCCAGGCGCTGGCCCCGGTGGCGAAGTACGCCTCCGGCAACGTGACCGTGGCGCTCCGGCTCGCCGGCGCGCTCGGGCAGGACCTGATGCCGCTCTTCCCGAGCCTGACCGGCAACGGCACGCTGCAGACGTCGAACGTGGCGCTGCGCGACTTTCCCGCGATGGAACGCATCGTGGAGGCGACGAAGCTCGATCTCCTGAACAACCCGACGATGCGCGCCCTCAAGGCGACGTTCCGGATCCAGGACGGCCGCCTCGTCATGCAGCCGTTCGACGTGAAGCTCGGCGGCACCACGCTCACCGTCGCGGGCTCCAACGGCTTCGACCAGTCGCTGCAGTACACCCTCGGTCTCCGCGTGCCGCGCTCGGTGCTGGGCAGCGGGGCGAACCAGGCCATCACCGGACTGCTCGCCCGGGCGGGCCGTGCCGGCGTCGACCTGGGCGGAGCGGCGGAGATCCCGCTCAGCATCCAGCTCGGCGGCACCGTCACCAGTCCCTCGGTGAAGGTCGACGTGGACAGCCTCGCCTCGTCGGTGACGGCGGGCGCGCAGCAGGCGGTGACGGCGGCCGTGACGCAGCGGGCATCCGCCGAGGCGCTCAAGCTGATCGAGGTGGCGGAGCGGCAGGCGTCGGAGATCCGCGGGAAGGCACAGTCGCTCGCGGAGAAGCTCAAGTCGGAGGGCTACCAGCAGGCAGACTCGCTCATGGCCAGGGCGGGCTCGAACCCGCTGCGCCAGACGGCCGCCTCGCTCGCCGCCGGCCAGCTGCGCAAGCAGTCGGACGAGAAGGCCGCGACGATCATCGAGGAGGCCGGGGCACGGGCCGACAGCGTCGTGGCCGCGGCGCGACGGCGTGCGGAGGAGCTGGGCGGCGCGCCGGCGCGCGAGGGGCAGGTGGCGGCGGAGCGGCAGGACACGGTCGCGCCGCCGCCGTGATTCACTCGCCCCGGCCAGCCGCCTTCCATCCGGGTCCGCGAAGAGCGCGTCCCGGGGTGGCGCCGGTGACCTTGCCGTCGCGCCAGACCGCGACGCCGTTGACGAAGACGTCGCGCACGCCGGTGGAGTGCTGGTGCGGCGCCTCGAAGGTGGCGCGATCGATGACGGTGGCGGGATCGAACACCACGAGATCGGCGAACATCCCCTCCTTGAGCAGCCCGCGGTCGCGGAGCCCCAGGATCTGCGCCGTGCTCCACGTCATCTTGCGCACCGCCTCCTCGAGCGGGAAGCGGCGCTCCTCGCGCGCATACTTGCCGAGCACGCGCGGGAAGCTGCCGTAGCTGCGCGGGTGCACGATGCCGGTGGCGGTGTCGGGGTCGTAGCCGCCGGCGTCGCTGCCCACCACCACCCAGGGCTGCGCCAGCATCATCGCCACGTTCTCCTCCGACATCGAGAAGTTGATCTTCGAGAGCGTGTTGCGCTCGCCCACGGTGAGCGCGATGACCGCGTCCACCCAGTCCATGCCCAGCTCGCGTGCGATGGCATCGAGCCGCTGGCCCTCGAACCGCTTCCACTCCGGCTTCGTGAATCCCGAGAGCTGGTACGCACCGGGCGGATTGTGCTGGCAGAACAGCTCGGCGTCGTCCGCCAGGTCGGTCATCTCGTGCCGCAGGCGCGCGCGCAGCGACGGGTCCTGCAGCCGCTCGAGCAGCGTGCCGCCCGCGTGCGCCCAGCCGGGGATGCACGCCGAGAGGTTGTTGCCGGAGGCGGCGTAGGGATACATCGTGGCCTTCACGTCCTGGCCGGCGGCGCGGGCGGAATCGATCTTCGCCACGGCGGGCGCCGCGAGATCCCAGGCCATGCGGCCCGAGGCCTTGAGGTGGTAGATCACCACGGGCACGCCGCCCTCCCGGCCGATGCGGAGCGCCTCGTCGAGCGCCGGGAGGAGGCGCCGCTCCTCGGAGCGCACGTGGGTGATGTAGGTGCCGTGCAGCGGGGCCATCGCCTTCGCCATCTCGATCAGCTCGTCGGTGCCCGCGTAGCTGCCCGGCGGATAGATGAGCGCGCTCGAGATGCCGAACGCGCCGTCCCGCATGGCGTTCCGCACCACGGCACGCATGGTGTCGAGGGCGGCGGCGTCGGGCGCGCCCTCGCGGGCGCTCATGGCGTAGGCGCGCACCGTGGCGGCCCCGAGGTAGCTGCCGACGTTCACGGCGTTGCCGTGCGCCTCCATGGAGTCGAGCCAGGCGCCGAAGCCGTGCGGCCCGCGGAAGTGCGCCCAGTGCGCGAAGTAGGCCGAATCGGCGGCATCGCCGCCCCGGAAGAGGGAGTCGAAGCGCTCGTTGGTGGGCGCCGGCGTGCGGGCCTCGCCGAGGATCTCGGTGGTGACGCCCTGGGAGATCTTGCCGGGCACGCGGCCGTCGGCGAACAGCAGCTGGTGCCACGAGTGCGACTGGATGTCGATGAACCCGGGCGACACCACCAACCCGGCGGCATCGATGCGCTCCTTCGTCGCGGCGCCGGCGAGCCCGCCCTTCGGCGTCACGGCGACGATCCGGTCGCCGCGAACGCCCACGTCACCCTCGTACCACGGGTTGCCGGTGCCGTCGACGATGCGGCCGTTGGCGATGACGAGGTCGTAGGGTGCGTCGGCGGGCGGCGCGGTGGCGCAGGCACTGGCGAGCGCGATGGCGACGGCGAGGAGTCGCTTCACCGGCAGTACTGGGTTGCCGTCGTGATCGACGCCTCGTCGCCGCGCTCGCCGGCCGCGGCGAGGTCGGTGCAGGCGCCCTTGCCGTCGCCCGCGCGGAACTTCGACTGCGCACGGAACACGTACGGTTCGGGGCCCGGCATGCCGCGCGCGATGGCCTCGTCGAAGTCGCGCACCGCACCCTTGTCGTCGCGGGTGGCGGACCGGGCGAGGCCGCGGAAGTACCAGCCGGCGGCCGCCTCGGGCGACGCCTTCACGAACCGGTCGAGCACCGGCACGGCCTCCCGGGACCGGCCGGCGGCGACGAGCGACATGCCCTCGAGCAGGTCCACCTGCGGATCGGCGAAGCCGAGCGCGCGGGCGCGGCCGATGTCGGCGAGGGCGGAGTCGGGCTGCTGCATGCGGTGCCGCGTCGCGGCGCGGCCGACGTAAGCGGGCGCCAGCGTCGGGTCGAGCTGCAGCGCCGTCGAGTAGTCGGCGATGGCCAGGTCGAACGCACCGGCCTCGCGGCGCGCGCGGGCGCGCTGCTGCCAGAGCCCCGCGCGGCCCGAGTCCTTCGCGATGGCCTCGGTGAGCAGCCGGGCGGCCTCGTCGTACCGGCCCGCCTCGAACGCCGCATCGGGCAAGCCGCCCTGCGCATGGAGCGCGCACGGCGACGCGAACGCGAGCAGCGCGAGCCGCAGGGTGATGGTCAGCGGGCTCATCGCGTTCCGATCCAGTCCTTGGGGACGGGATTTCCGGGCCGCTCGTCGTCCCACACCATCCCCGCGATCCACCACCGCGTCCCGTCCCAGTACAGCTGGAAGTAGTTCACCCCGCGCCCGATCACGGGGCCGTCCGTCGTCTGCCGCATCGCATACACGCTCCGCACCTGCGCCACGTGACCGAACCGTTCGACGTGTGACCCGATCTCGTACTCGATGAGCCCGTTCGTGACGAAGCCCTTGTCGGTGCGGCGCCGGAAGTCCTCGGCGGTCATGCTCGTGACCGTCACCCGGCCCTGCCTGTCCTCGTCGAGGGAGTGGAACATCGCTCCCGGCGCGTAGAGCGTGCTGTCGCGCCGCCACTGGCGCGGGGTGCCGGGCGGGCCACTGATGACCTCGTACGACACGCGCACGATGTCCTCGATGGTGCCGACATCGGCGGGATCGGCGGCGGGCATCTGGGCGGGCAGGGTGGCCGCTGCGGCGATGCTGAGCAGCAGCGACAGCAGCCAGGAACGCGGCATCACGCGGGGTCCTTTCGAACGGGTTGTCCAAACGAGATCCAGTGGCCGTCCGGGAGGCGCACGTGCAGCTCGCGCTGTCCGTACGGCTTGTCGTGCGGCCCATGCACGTCGCCGGGCGGCAGCGTGTCGAGCCGGGGCCGCAGCTCGGCGTGCAGCGCGTCGACGTCCTGCACGTCGACGTACACGGTCATGCGCGCATCGCGGCCCGGGACGGCACGGAGCCTGCCCGGCTCCTCGAGCACGCGCAGCGCGGCCGGACCCCACTCGAGGTAGGCATAGCCCGGCTGCTGGAACTTCACCTCGAACCGCAGCACGCGCGTGAGGAAGTCGAGCGCCGCGGC
>DASUOW010000243.1:0-4106 GCA_036276435.1 Gemmatimonadales bacterium | reverse complement strand
GCATGATCCTGATCTTCGAGAAGATGTTCGAGTCGCGGCTCTTTTTCGTGGACAAGCTGATCGGCATGGGTGCCCGCATCGTGCTGTGCGATCCGCACCGGGCGGTGATCTCGGGCCCCTCGCCGCTCAAGGGCGGCACGGTGGAATCTCCCGACATCCGCGCCGGCATGGCGATGCTGCTCGCGGCGCTGGCCGCCGAAGGGACGAGCATCATCCACAACGTGGGCCAGATCGAGCGCGGCTACGAGCGCATCGACGAGCGCCTGCGCGCCCTCGGAGCCGACATCGAGCGGCTGGACGACTGAGGTGACGGCGACGCTGCGCGAGGCGCCCCTCGACGGGGAGGTGCCGCGCTACGAGGTGCCGGGGTGGCGCGAGCGGTTCGGCCTGATCGCGGGCATCACGGGCCGCGAGTTCGACCTGGGCCTGTGGACCGAGCAGCCGGTGGGGCAGGTGATGCGCCGCTGGCGAGCCCTGCACGCCTCGGAGGCCTGCCTCCGGGCTTCCGTGCTGGGCACCCAGGTGCACGGCGACCGGGTGGCGTGGCACGAGGGCGGGCTGGTGGGCTGGACCCAGCTCGACGGCGTGGACGGCCACGCCACCGATCGCTCGGGGCTCATGCTCACCGTCACCGTCGCCGACTGCATCCCGGTCTACCTCGCGGCTCCATCCCATGGTGGCCTTGCCCTGCTGCACGCGGGCTGGCGCGGGACGGCCGCCGGCATCCTGGCCCGCGGGGTGGAGGCCCTCGCCCACCGCATCCGTTGCGAGCCGTTCGAGATGGTAATGCACTGCGGCGTTGGGATTTGCGGCGACTGCTATGAAGTGGGACGCGAGGTCATGGACGGACTCGGCCAGCCAGCCGAGGGCGATGGGCCGTGGCACGTCGACCTGCGCGCGGTGCTGGCGGAGCAGGGCCGCCGGCTGGGGATTTCCGAGATCACCGTCTCCGACTGGTGCTCGGCGCACGACGCCGACCGGTTCTACAGCCACCGGCGGTCCCGGGGCGCCGACGGCCGCATGGCGGCCTATCTCGGCGCCAAGCCATAGTCCCTCCATACGAAATCGGTTGACCCTCCCCAACTCCCGCACTATCTTGAACTTCTGCGTGGAGGCTGGGATGTCGAAGGGCTGTCGTTCCGTCCGCCGACGTGGGGTGTTCCCCCACGTTTTTTGTTACCGCTCATGACCCACGATCCACTTCTGGTGCTGGTCCGGGCCGAGGTCGAGCGGCAGGGGTTCGAGCTCGTCGACTTCCGACGCTCGGGCACGGCTGGACGACCCATCCTCAAGGTGCGCGCCGACCGGCCGGAGAGTCAGCCGGGGGCGGGCATCACCACGGCGGAGTGCGCGGCGCTGAGCCGCGCCATCGAGCGGTTGCTCGAGGAGGGCGGGCACGTCGGCACGCAGTACGTGCTCGAGGTGTCGTCGCCGGGCATCGAGCGGCCGCTGAGCTTCGTGGCGGAGTGGCGCAAGGCGATCGGCAAGCGCGCGAAGGTGCGTGCGGCAGGAGTGAAGGGGCATCCGGAGGTCGAGGTGCTCGGCGTGCCCGACGACGCCACCGTGGAGCTCCGGCTCCCCGATGGCCAGGTGCAGCGGGTCGCGATCGACGACGTGCGCGAGGCGCACCTCGTGGTGGACTGGAAGACGACGCTCGGGCGGAAGAAGCCCGCATGACGGTGGGCGCCGAGGCGCCCGGAATCACGATCGAGAGGGAACACGATGGCTGGATCGGGTGAGGTCCTCGCCGCATTCCGCGAGCTGACGACAGCGAAGCAGCTCGACCGCTCCGAACTCCTGGACCTGCTGCGCGACGGCATCCAGGCGGCGCTGGTGCGCCGCTTCGGGCCGAACGTGCGCTTCGAGATGAGCGTCGACGAGCTCAGCGGGCAGATCCGCATCGTCCGCCTCCGCCAGGTGGTGGAGACGGTCGAGGACAACAGCGCGCAGATCGCCCTCGAGGAGGCGCAGTACGAGGACCCGGACTTCCAGGTCGGCGACATGCTCGAGGAGGAGGTCCCCTTCGAGGCGTTCGGCCGCCTGGCGGTGCAGGCCGCGAAGCAGCGCATCATCCAGCGCGTGCGCGAGGGCGAGCGCACCCGCATCCGTGACGAGTTCGCCAGCAAGGTGGGCGAGCTGCTCTCGGGCGAGATCCAGCAGATCGAGCGCGGCAAGTTGGTCGTCATGCTCAACAAGTTCCGCGAGGCGGAGGCGATCATCCCCTACCGCGAGCAGAACCATCGCGAGCACTTCCACCAGGGCGACACCATCCGCGCGGTGCTCAAGCGCCTCGAGGAGACGCCGAAGGGCCCGCGGCTCATCCTGTCGCGCGGCGACCCGCTGTTCGTGAAGGCGCTGTTCAAGCTCGAGGTGCCCGAGATCCAGCAGCAGATCGTCGAGATCCGCGCCATCGCGCGCGAGGTGGGCAGCCGCACCAAGGTCGCCGTCATCTCCCGCGACGACGCCATCGATCCGGTGGGCGCGTGCGTGGGCCTCAAGGGCTCGCGCGTGCAGGCCGTCGTGAACGAGCTGGGCGGCGAGCGCATCGACATCGTGCCGTGGTCCCCCGATCCGGAGCGCTTCGCGCGCCTCGCGCTGGCGCCCGCGCGCGTCGCCAAGGTGTTCGCGGTGCCGGAGGCCAAGACGATCCAGGCCGTCGTGGACGAGGACCAGCTGTCGCTGGCCATCGGGCGCAACGGGCAGAACGTGCGCCTCGCCTCGGAGCTCACCGGCTGGAAGATCGACCTCTACTCGAGCCGCGAGTGGCTGGAGCGTGGCGGCGAGGGTCCGCTGTTCGCGCCCCTGCCCACCGAGGACGAGGCCGTGGGCAACGTGCCGCTCAACTCGCTCGAGGGCCTCTCGCCCGAGCTGGTCGGGCTGCTCGAGGGCGCCGGCTTCACCACGCTGAGCGACGTGCTCGACCTCGAGCGCGAGGACGTCGAGCGGGTGCCGGGCATGACGCCGGAGCTCGCCGATCACATGATGGCGTTCCTCTCCGAGCTGACCGGCGACGAGGCCGGCGACGGGGACGCGCCGGCGGCGTGAGCGGCGTCATCGGCCTGATCGGGCTCGGCATGCGAGCCGGTCACGTCGTGGTGGGGGTCGACGCGGTGCGGTCGGCGTTGCAGGCGGGGAAGTGCGCGTGCGTGGTGGTGGCCGTCGACGCCACGCCGCGCACGCAGGAGAAGGTGGTGCGGCTCGCGACGGCGAAGGGCGTGCCGCTGGTGGAGGGACCCGGGGCGGCGCTGCTCGGGGAACGGCTGGGCCGGCCACCGGTGATGGTGGTGGGTATTCGCGATCGAGCGTTGGCTGCGGGCGTGCTTGGTGCCGCCGCGGCGCGCCAGTAACGGAGGACGTTGAGTGGTCAAGACCAGAGTGCACGAACTTGCTGCGGAATTCGGCGTCCCGGCCGAGCAACTGCTCGCGATGCTGAAGGAGATGAACATCTTCGTCCGCAGTCACTTGTCGCCCCTCGAGAGCGAGCAGGTGGCGGCGGTGCGTGTGCGCTGGGAGCGCGAGAAGCGGAAGGCGCACGAGGAGGAGAAGCCGAAGAAGACCCGGCGCAAGGCCGCGGCGGCTCCCGCGCCCGAGGCTCCCGCCGCTCCGGCGGCCGACGGCGCCCGTCCCTCCAAGCGTCGCCGCACCGCGGCCGAGGTCGCGGAAGTCGAGGCCAAGCACGCCGCCGAGCGCGAGGTCGAGGAGAAGGCGGCCGCCGCCTTCGAGCTCGAGCGTCCGCTGCCGGTGGAGCCGGTCGAGCCCATCTCGTCGGCCACCATCGAGGAACGCGCGCGTCAGCTCTTCAAGGACCTGCCGGCCGCGCCCGCGGAGCCGTACGTCGACCAGACGCCGGCCCCGACGGGCGGTCCGATCTTCCGCGACGTGCCGCCGGCGCCGCGCATGCCGCCCGCCGCACCCGTGGCAAGCACCGAGACGCCCGCCGAGCCCGGCGCCCCGGTGCCGGCCGCCTCGGCGTCGCCGTCCACGCCGGGTCGCGTGCCGTTCATTCCGCCGCGCATCCAGCGGCCGCCGGCCGGCGGCCCGCCCCAGCAGCAGCGCCAGGGTGGCCCGCCGCAGCGCGGCGGACCGCGTCCGGTCTTCTCGAGCAG
>DASUOW010000242.1:0-2731 GCA_036276435.1 Gemmatimonadales bacterium | reverse complement strand
TTCCGCGACGAGGGGCTCGTAGGCCGCGCCGTAGCGCTCCTTGAGCCGCTCGGCGTCGTGCTGCGTGACCTGGAGGCCGTGAACGATGTCGCCGGTCACGTGCCCGCCGGCGCAGAGGAGCGACGCGGTGTGCCGGATCTTGCCGCTCTGGAAGATCGAGATGTTGGTGGACCCGCCGCCCAGCTCGACCAGCGCGCAGCCGAGCTCCACCTCGTCGCCGGTGAGCACCGCCAGCGAGGCGGCCAGCGGCTCGAGCACGAACTCCCCGACGTGGTACCCGGCGCGCTCGACGCAGCGCCGCAGGTTCTGCATCGCGCTCGAGAGCACGGTCACGAGGTACACCTCCGCCTCGAGCCGGGAGCCGGTCATGCCGATCGGCTCGTTGATCCCGCCCTGCTGGTCGATCAAGTAATCCTGTGGGATGGCGTGCAGCAGCTCGTGGTCCCGCCCGAAGCTGACGTTGCTCGCCATGTCGTTCACCCGGGCGACGTCGCTGGTGCGGATCTCGTCGGTGGACACCGACACCATGCCGCGCGAGCTGTGCCCCGCCACGTGCTCCCCGGCGACGCCGACGTAGACCGTGCCGATCTCGACGCCCGCCATGCGGCGCGCCGCGTCCATCGCCTTGGTGATGGCGCGCGTCGTCTCCTCGATGTCGCGCACCACCCCGCGCTTCACGCCGTGGCACTTCTCGATGCCGATGCCGAGGACGCGCACCGAGGGATGGCGCGGGTCGCCCGACGCCTCGCCGACGACGGCGGTGACCTTGGTGGAGCCGAGGTCGATGGCCGCCACGAGCTGCTTGGGAGGAACCGTCATGCCTCGCTCCAGCGGACCACGACCTGGTCCGCAAACCGTCCGTCGAGGGCCGCGAAGGGGCGGCCGCGCCGCTTGAGATCGGCCTCCACGAGCTTGATCGCGCGGATCTCGTCCTCGCCCGCCGATGCGCGCAGCCACACGTTGTGCGTCTTGAGACGCAGGACCACGTCGTCCTTCACCCGCCAGGCCGCCTGCACGTCGCCGTAGAAGCCGGGGTCCATCTCGCGCAGGCGTCCGAGCAGCCCCGCCACCGACGCGTCGGCGGCCGTGACGATGGGCAGGTCGGGCGCCGCGCGGGACGGATCGAACGGCAGCACCTTCCCCGCACCGTCGAGCATGCGGAGCCCGTTCGCGGTCTGCGCCAGCGCCACCGGCATCGACTCCGTCACCTTCACCACCAGCGTGCCCGGCAGCCGCCGCGTCACCTCGGCCTCGGTGATGCCCGGCACCTTCTGCACCCGCGCCGCCACGGGGCCGAGCGGGTCGAACACGCTGGCCGACTTGGGCAGCTTGAGCGATCCCATCACCGCCTTCACCGGCACGTAGCGCGCGCCCACCACCTCGACCTGGCGCACGTCGAAGTACGCGAGCCGGCGCCCGAGCCACGGCGCGCCGAACCAGCCGCTGAGCAGCAGCGCCGCGCCGCCGATGAGCGGCCAGCCCGGCTTCACCGCGACTCCAGGCGCCGGAGCAGCTCCGGGCCCACGCGGGTGATGTCGCCGGCGCCGAGCGTGAACACGACGTCGCCGTCGGCGACCAGGCCCGCGAGCGTGTCTGGGAGCGCGGCCTTGTCGGCCACGAACAGCGTGCGCGTGCCGGCCCGCCCGGCCGCGTCGGCCACGCTGCGGCCGCTCACGCCCTCGACGGGCTGCTCGCGCGCCGCGTAGATCTCGGTGACCACCGCCACGTCCGCCGCGCCGAGGGCCGCGCCGAGCGCGTCGCCGTGCTGCTGCGTGCGGGAGTAGAGGTGCGGCTGGAACACGGCCACGAGGCGCCGCCCCGGAAACGCCTGCCGCGCGGCCTCGAGCGTCGCGGCCACTTCGGTGGGGTGGTGCGCGTAGTCGTCCACGATCTCGATGCCGTGCGCCGCGCCCACGCGCTCGAAGCGCCGGCCGACGCCCGTGAAGCGCGCGAGCGCATCGAGCGCGGCGCCGAGATCGGCGCCCAGCTCGTGCGCGGCGAGCAGCGCGGCGGTGGCGTTCCGCAGGTTGTGGAGGCCCGGCACGCGCAACACGAGTGTGTGCTCGCGATTGCCGATGCGCACGCGGGCGCTGGTGCGGCCGGGCTGCTGCTCGATGTGGGTGAGCCGCGCCGTCGCGTCGTCCGCGAGGCCGAAGGTGACGACGCGCGTGCCCCCGAGCCGCGCGGCGATGCGCCGTGCGCCGGCATCGTCCGCGCCGACGAGCGCCACGCCCGCGCGCGCGGCGAACTCCACGAACGCGTCCTCCAGGTTCGCCACGGTGCCGTAGCACTCGAGGTGGTCGGCCTCGACGTTGTTCACCACCGCGACGGTGGGCTGCAGCGCGAGGAACGCCTGATCGTACTCGTCGGCTTCCACCACGAACACGCGATCGGCCCCCACCCGCGCATTGCCGCCCCACGCGCCCACCCGCCCGCCCGCGAGCCCGGTGGGCTCGAGACCGGCGGCGGCGAGCGCCTCGGTAGTCATGACGGTGGTGGTGGTCTTCCCGTGGGTGCCGCTGAGCGCGACGGTCTCGCGGCCGGCGCAGAGCGCGCCGAGGGCTTCCTTGCGGGGGATGACGGGGATGTTGCGAGCCCGGGCCGCGGCGAGCTCCGGGTGGTTCGAGGGCACCGCAGCAGTCACCACCACCGCGCGCGCGTTGGCCACATGCTCCGGATCGTGGCCCGATGCCACGGGGATACCGTACCCGATCAGGTCGGCGGCGCCGGA
>DASUOW010000241.1:0-3721 GCA_036276435.1 Gemmatimonadales bacterium | reverse complement strand
CACGAACACGTCGCGCACGCCCGTGGCGTACTGGTGCGGCTGCTCGAAGGTGGCGTGATCGGTGATGGTGGCCGGGTCGAACACCACCACGTCGGCGAAGTGGCCCGGCGTCAGCGCGCCGCGGCGCGCGAGGCGGAGGTTGGTCGCCGGCAGCGACGTGAGCCGCCGGACCGCCTCCTCGAGCGGGATCACCTTCTCCTCGCGCACGTACTTGCCGAGCACGCGGGCGAAGGTGCCATAGGCGCGTGGGTGCGGGTTCGACTCGAGGAACTCCCCCTCCGGCGCCATCGATTCCGCATCGGACCCGACGCTCACCCAGGGCTTCGCGAGCTGGGCACGGATGTTCGCCTCGTCCATCATGAAATAGATGGTGCCCACCCGGCTGCCGTCCCTGATGACGAGGTCCATCGCCGTCTCCTCCGGCGACGTGCCCCGGAGGCGGGCCACCTCGGCGAGCGACTTCCCCGTGTACTGCTTGAGCGAATCGGCCTTGAAGCCCACCAGCAGCATCCGGTCCGGCGAGCCCACGGCGAGGAACATGTTCTCCCAGGCGTCGGTGGGCGTGCCCATCTCGCGCTTCACCCGCGCGCGGATGGCCGGGTCGCGCAGCCGCTCTGCCCACTTCGCGTAGCCGCCGGCCTGCACCCACGGCGGCATCGCTGCGTCGAGGCCGGTGGCGCCCGCCGGATACGGATAGATGTCGGCGGTGATCGCGAGCCCCGCGGCCCGCGCCGAGTCCACCTTGGCGAGCACCTGGGCCATTTTCGGCCAGTTGGCCTGGCCACCGGCCTTCAGGTGATAGATCTCGGCGCGCGTGCCGGACTCGCGGGCAATGGTGATCAGCTCGTCCACCGCCTCGAGCAGCCGGCTGCCCTCGCTCCGAATGTGCGAGATGTACATGCCGTCGTACGGCGCCGCCGCCTGCATCAGCGCCACCAGCTCGGCGGTGCTCGCGTAGAACGCCGGTGCGTAGATGAGCGACGATCCCACGCCGAGGGCGCCCTCCTCCATCGCGTCGCGGACGAGCTGCTGCATGCGGGCGAGCTCGTCGGGCGTGGCGGCGCGGTCGTCCCAGCCCACCTCGTGGATGCGGAGCGTGGTGGCCCCGACGAACGACGCCACGTTGGTCGAGATGCCCCTCGCCACCAGCGTGTCGAGATAGCCGCCGAGCGTGGTCCAGGTGATGTCGTACTTGATGTCGCCCTGCTCGGCGAGCGAGACCTTCCTCATGGTGTCGGTGAGGGGGCCCATCGACCAGCCCTCGCCCATCACCTCGAGCGTCACGCCCTGCCGGATGTCGCTCTGGCTGCGGCCGTCGTGCAGCAGGGCCTCGGTGGCCCAGCTGAGCATGTTGATGAAGCCGGGCGCGACGGCGAGGCCCGTCGCGTCGACCTCGCGGGCACCGGTGCCGGGGAGCGCAGCGCCCACGGCCACGATCGAGTCGCCCGCGATGGCGACGTCGCCCGTGATGGGCGCAGCGCCGGAGCCGTCGTAGATGGTGCCGCCGCGGATGACGACGTCGTACGCCGGCGCGGGACGGCACGCGCCCGCCAGCATCAGGGCGAGTGCCGAGCGGAGGAGATGTCGCATGGCCGTCAGGCCATGCCGTCGTGGAGCTGGTGCGGGATCGGCTCGATCACCACCGCCGTGCCGTAGCAGAGCACCTCGCTCACGCCCGACATGATCTCGGTGGCGTCGTAGCGCACGCCGATGACGGCGTTGGCGCCGCGGCGCTGGGCGTGCGCCAGCATGATGTCGAAGGCGTCGGAGCGGGCCTTCTCGCAGAGCGAGGTCAGCAGCGTGATGTTGCCGCCGAGCATCGTCTGCAGGCCCGCGCCGATGGTGCCGAAGATGTTGCGCGACCGCACGCTGATGCCGCGCACGACGCCAAGGGACTCGACCACCTGGTAGCCGTCGATCGTGAACGCCGTCGTGGTCAGCGCATCCATTGCGGTTGTCCGGGAGGTGGGAACCGCAAATCTACCTCGATGACTCTCCCTTGGGCGGGGCGTAGGCGGTGCCGGTCTCCGGCCGGGCCGGGTCGGCGACGTAGCGGCCGTGCTCCGGGACGGCGACCCGATCGAAGTCCCGGGCGAGTGCGTGGAGCGCCGTGCGCATCTCCTGGCCGCGCATGGCGTGGCCGTGCCCGCACACCACGAACTCGGGCTCGAGCGACGCGAGCTGCGCCACCGACCGGCGCGCGTCGGTCCAGTCCTGCGTGTAGTACATCGGCGGGCCGTGCATCTCCGGCTTCTGCAGCGCCACCGCGTAGGCCGACTCCTGTCGCGTGGTGATGAAGGCGTCGCCGACGATGAGGGTGCGATCCGAGGGGCGCCAGAATGAAACGTGCCCCGGCGTGTGGCCCGGCGTGTGGATCCACTGCCACCCGCCCATGACCGGCACGCTGCCGTCGGGCGGCAGGGTGCGCAGCCAGCGGCTCACGTTCACCGGCCCGCGGGGAAAGAGCTTCGACATCGCCGACATCATGCCGCCACCCACCGTGCTGTCGGGCGGGGGATAGGCGGCGCTTCCGTCGAGATAGGGCAGCTCGAGTTCGTGGGCATAGATCGGCACGTCCCACGCCTCGGCCAGCTCCTCGAGGGCGCCGACGTGGTCGAAGTGCCCGTGCGTCATGACGATCGCCGCGGGGCGGGACCGCGCCCCGAACCGCCGGGCGGCCGTCTTGCGGATCGCGTTCGCCGACCCGACCACGCCGGCGTCGATGAGCACCCATTCCCCATCCGCCGCGCCGGGCATCCCGCCGAACACGACGTTCACCACCAGCAGGCGCTGGTAGGCCAGGTCGGCGAGCACCTCGTGCGTGCCGTCATCGGCGACGGTATCGGCGCGCGCGCGCTCGTCGAGCGGTATCTGGTGATCCACCGTTCCTCCTCACCCTCCCGACGGGGACGATGGCGCACGCCGGGAGGCATCCGCACGCCATGCATGGACATACCCCCGCCGCGCGTGACGACGCCCGTGATGGGAACCTCATGTCCTGCACAGGTTCTAATGCTGTAGCGCCAAATCGGAGTACACCTGTCATGGATGCGATCACCCTGATCGCCACGCACAAGATCCGGGTCCCGTGCGGACATCCGTGACGGTGCCGTCCCACCTCTTCATGACCGCCGACGCCCAGAGCGGCGTGTGGACCTACGCCCTCGATTTGGCGCGCGGGTTGGCGACGCTGGGCGTGCGCACCACGCTGGCCGTCCTGGGCCCCGAGCCCACGACCGCCCAGATGGCGCCGACACGGATGGTTCCCGGCCTCATCGTGCTGCCGACCGGGGTGCCGCTCGATGCCTCGCTGACGACGCCACGGGACGTCGAGGAGGCGAGCCACCTCGTCGCGAGCCTCGCCGCGCGCGTCGAGCCCGACCTCGTGCAGGTGAACAGCGCGCCGCTGGCGGCCGCGGGCGCGTTCGCGGCGCCGCTGGTGGTGGCATGCCACTGGTGCGTGGCCACGTGGTGGCACGCGGTGAAGGGCACGGCACTGTGGCCGCCCGAGGTGCGCTGGCGCGCGGAGTTGACGGCGCGCGCGCTGGGCCGGGCCGACGCGCTCATCGCGCCGTCGGCGGCGTTCGCTGCCGCGATCGCCGGGATGTACGAGCTGCCGCGCCTGCCACGCGTGGCGCGCAACGGCCGCTGGCCGGTGGCACGCACGCTGCCCGAGGCGCCGCCCGCCGACTACGTGTTCACCGCAGGGCGGCTGTGGGAT
>DASUOW010000240.1:0-18007 GCA_036276435.1 Gemmatimonadales bacterium | reverse complement strand
GTGGTTGGCAGGCGCGAGTTGATGGAACTGCTGACGCCCCGGGCCGCGCGATCATGGGAAGGCCGCCCCTACGTCTTCCACGGCGGCACCTACAACGGGACGCCAATCGCGATTGCCGCGGGCATGGCGGTGATCGATCTGCTCGAGGACGCCTCGTCGTTCGAAGACTGGATGACGGTCGGCGAGATCCTTCGGGCCCAGGTCGCGGGCGCGTTGGCGGAGGCGGGCGAGGAGGCGCAGGTGTTCGGCCGCGGCGCGGTGGCGGACTTCTACTTCACGGGCGAGGCGATCCGATCCTCGCGCGAGATCTGGGCGTCCGACCTGGCGCGGCGGCGAGCGGTCGACTACCACCTGCTGGCGGCCGGCGTGTACAACGCGCCGCTGCACCGCTGGCACCTCTCGCTCGCCCACACGGAGGACGACATCGCGCGCAGCGTGGAAGCCCTGCGCGCTGCGGTGCGCGCGGCGCGCGCGTGAACGAGGTCCAGTGGAGACACGACGCACCACGCTGCCGGCCCGCTACTTCACCGATCCCGGCGTGTTCCACGAGGAGCGCGAGCGCTTCTTCGCCGGCATGTGGGTCTACGTCGGCCGCGCGGAGGAGATCGCCGGTCCCGGCGATTACATCGTTCGGGAGGTGGCGGGCGAGAGCCTGATCCTCACTCGCCAGGCCAGCGGCGCGCTCGCGGCGTTCTACAACGTGTGCCGCCACCGCGGGACGCGGCTGTGCACGGAGGCCAGCGGCCGGTTCGCCGATCGCATCCAGTGCCCGTACCACGCGTGGACGTACGGACTCGACGGAAGCCTGTTGGCTGCGCCCCACATGGAGGCCGCCGCGGGGTTCGACCGCGCGGAGCACGGCCTCGCGCCCGCCGGGATCGACGAGTGGGACGGCCACCTGTTCGTCACGCTGCGGGAGGATCCGCAGCCGCTCGCCGAGCAGCTGGGCGCGCTGCCGGAGAAGTTCGCGGCCTGGCGCATGGGTGAACTGCGCCGGGCCTACCGCATCACGTACGACGTCAAGGCGAACTGGAAGCTGCTCATCCTGAACTACTCGGAGTGCCTGCACTGCCCCGTGATCCACCCCGGCCTGCAGCGTCTGTCGCACTACATGACCGGTGACAACGACCCCGCCACGCCCACGTGGCTTGGCGGATCGATGCTCCTGCGGGAGGAAATCTTCACGATGAGCCGCGACGGGCAGCGCCGCCGCGCGCCTTTGCCCGGGCTCTCCGAGGTCCAGCAGCGGCACGTGTACTACTACGCCGTGCTGCCGAACCTCCTGCTCAGCCTGCACCCGGACTACGTGATGACGCACGCGCTGCGCCCGGTGGCGTGCGACCGCACGGAGGTGGCCTGCGAGTGGCTGTTCCACCCGCGCGATCACGCGGACCCGCTCTTCGACCCTGCCGACGCAATCGATTTCTGGGACGAGACGAACCGGGAGGACTGGCGGGTATCGGAGCTGTCGCAGCAGGGCATCGGATCGCGTGCGTACCGGCCCGGTCCCTACTCGCCGCGCGAGGGCCTGCTCTGGGACTTCGACCAGGTCGTGCGGCGGCGCGACGGCTGAGCTCAGGCGCCTGCCAGGCCGAGCAGGCGCGCCACGTCGCGCGGGTGCGCCGCGAGGTGCGTGGGTCCTGCGCATTCGAGATCCGCGCGGGAGAACGGCCCCCACAGCACCGCGATCGTCTCCATCCCGGCGGACCGGCCGGCTGCGACGTCGTGCACCGAATCGCCGACGTAGACCGCGTCCTGGCTCGCGATGCCCAGCCGTCTTGCGGCCTCGAGGAGCGGGTCCGGATGCGGCTTGTGCAGCTCGGTGTCGTCGTGGAACACCGCCGCGTCGAAGAACCGGTCGAGCCGGTAGTGCCGCAGGCCGCGCCGCGCGGCCGCTTCCCGCTTGCTCGTGACCACCCCGAGGCGCAGCCCGGTGGCGTGCAGCGTGGCCAGCATCGCCTCGATCCCGTCGAACGGCTGTATGAGGACGTCGTGGTGCTCGTCGTTGTGCGCGCGGTAGGTGGCGAGCATGGCGGCGGCCTCGGCGTCGGGATCCGCAGCCCCCGCCGTCACGGCGAGTTCCCGCAGTGCCTCCGGCAGTGACCGCCCGAAGGTGGCGATCAGCGCCTCGCGCGGCGGGCAGAAGCCCAGATGGCGCTCGAAGGTGTGGGCGCACGAGGCGAGAATCAGCGACGTCGTATCGATGAGCGTGCCGTCCAAGTCGAACAGCACGGCTGCAGGTGTGGTCACTGCGCCACCTCCGGCGCCTGGGACGGCGCAGGCGACCGGGTGCCTCGCGACTCGCGCGCGAGCAGCATCGCGAGGATGCCGAGCATCACGAGCCCCGCACCTGCCGGCACGAGCAGCGCGGCGCGGAAGCCGGCCGACGCCGCCACCTGCGCCACGAGCCACGGCGTGACCACGCCCCCGAATTGCCCCAGCGACAGCATCACCCCGAACACCGCGCCCGTATTTCGCTCGTAGCGATCACCGGCGACCGAGAGGATGGTGGGGCCGAGCGGCGCCAGCGCGAGACCGGTGCACACGACCGTCAGTGCCAGCACCGCGCTCGACGTGGCAGCCGCGGTGGCCACGAAGCCGGCGACGCCGACGATCGTGGCGATCGCGATCAGCCGCAGCTTCGAGACGCGCGCCAGCACTGCGGGCGTGATTATCCGTCCCACGACCAGGGCGCCCCAGTACAGCGCCACCATCGTCGTGCCCGATGCACCGGGCACGGCGCCGAGCGTGTAGGTGGCGATCCACCCCGCCATCACCGACTCGTTGCCGAAGTCGAGCAGCAGCAGCGCGGACAGGGCCAGCACCCAGGGGTCGCGCAGCGCCGCCCGCGTGGCGCCCCTGGTCGCGGCGGGATCGCGCGTGACGGGAGGCTGGGGCTGCAGCGCCTGCGCGACCGCCGCGGCGACGCCGGCTGCCGCTATCGCCAGGAGGCGCGCGCGCACCTGCCCGTAGGTGGACACGCCGGCGAAGACGAAGGGGACGCCCAGCGCGCCGACCGCGCCGAACACGCCGAGGACGCTCAGCATCGGCCCGCGCTGCGCGCCGTAGACGTTCGACACCAGCACGTTCGACGCCGCGTTGGCGCTCGCGCCGCCAAGGCTCATGAGGGCAGCCGCGACCATCGCGGCGCCGAGCCCCTCGGCTTCGGCCAGCACCACCAGCGCGGCCGCCATGATCAGCGAGCCCGCGGCGAGGACCCGCGCGCTGCCGAACCGGTCGACGATGCGCCCCGCGATGGCCGTGAAGATCAGCTGGCCCGTGAAGAGCGTGAGGAGGAGCCGCGCCTTGGCCTCGAGGTCCAGCCCGAGGTGCTCGGTCGCCGGGGCGAGGCCGAACAGCGTCCCGAGGAGCGCGAGGATGACGCCGAAGAGGAACTGGCCGGCAACGGCCGCGGCCATCAGGCGGGTGCGCTCGGAGGTCGCGGGCACGAGCCCATTATGGGACACGCTCCGGGGACAGGCACCGGCGACTGAGGCGAACGCCGGAGCCAGTCCCCTGCGCGCCCGGATGGCCGCTACCGCTCGTACGACTCCCGCCGCGCCGACGCGGAGAGCTTGATGATGTAGCGCGATGGATCCTCGCGGAAGCGCTGCCGGAGTTCCGCCAGGCTGGACGCCCCGCCGTAGCTGATCGACGAGCAGAGGTGCTTCATCATGTCCTGGAAGACCGTCCGCGCCGATCCGCCGAGCGGCACGCTCACCTCGGTGCCTTCGGCGCCGATGGCCTGCAAGTCGATGCTGTCGGCGTCCTCCACGTCGAGGCGGTCCTTCACCGCCTGGATCGACGCCATCCCGCGCAGCACCTTGAACGGCACCTTCACGGCCTTCTGCGATTCCGGCAGCAGCACGGACTTCTGCACCACCTCGCCCGGCGACTCGCGGGTGCCCGCGAAGGCGCTCCCGAGCATGACCGTGTCGCCGCCGAACAGCAGCGCCTCGCAGATGCTGCCGTGGCGCTTGACCCCGCCGTCCGCGATGAGCGGCACGTCGTCGCCCACCGCCTCGCGGCACTCGACGAGCGCCTGCAGCTGCGGCACGCCGAAGCTCGTGGTGATGCGGGTCGTGCACCCTCCGCCCGGCCCGATGCCGACCTTCACGGCGCTGGCGCCTCGCTCGGCCAGGAAGCGTGCGCCCTCGGCCGTGGCCACGTTGCCGGCGATCACGTCGACGTCCGGGAACCGCGCCCGCACCGCGGCGAGCGCCCGTTCCATGACCATCGAGTGCCCGTGCGCGATGTCGATCACGAGCAGGTCCACGCCGACCCTCAGCAGCTCGGCCGCGCGCTCGAGGAAGTCGCCCCGCGCGCCGATCGCCGCGCCGACGCGCAGGCGCCCGAGCTCGTCCCGGGTCGCGAAGGGCAGCCTGCGCTGCCGGACGAGGTCGCGAGAGGTGACGAGCCCCGCGAGGCGGCCGTCCGGGTGCACCAGCGGCAGCTTCTTCACCTTGCGGGCCACCATGAGCTGCTCGGCCCGCACGAGATCGATCGGACCCTCGTGCGCCACGACGCGGTCGCGCGGCGTCATCCGCTCCGACACGCGCATCGCGCTCTCGCGCACGAAGCGGATGTCGCGCTCGGTCAGCAGGCCGACGAGCTTGTGCGCGCCGTCCACGACGACCAGCGTGCCGACGCCGGAGCGCAGCATCGCGGCCGCTGCCTCGGCGAGCGTCGCGTCGGGGGCAATCGTGTAGGGATCGAGAATGACGCCGTGCTCGGTGCGCTTGACGATCTGGGCCTCCCGCACCTGCGGCTCGATGTCGCCCGGGCGGAAGCCCCGGTCGATGATGCCGAGGCCCCCCTCCTCGGCCATGACGATCGCCATCGGCGCCCGGGTCACGGTGTCCATGTTGGCGGAGACGATCGGCCGGTTCAGCGTCAGGCGCGCGGTGAGCCGAGATTGCAGGTCGATGCGGGCTGGATCGCGACTCTCGACCACGCTGAACTGAGGTGCGAGGAGGATGTCGTCGAAGGTGCAGCCGTGGACGAGGTCGCGGAGCAGCATGCCCCGATCATACGGCGGGGCGCGGAGGGACTGGCTCCGGCGGTTGATCGAGCGCCGGTGCAAGCGGCAGGGGGGCAGGCACTGCTTGACACGGCCCGTATCAAGCAGTGCCTGTCCCCCCGTCTGATCCCCCCAGTCTGAGGCCGGTGCGGCCCCTTGGACCCTTGACCCCTAGGTCCCTTGGGCCCTTCGTCAGGCGGGCCGTCCGGGGAGGCGGATCTCGACCGTGGTGCCAGCGTCGGACGACTGCGCGATCCGGATGCTCCCGCCGAACACCGTCACCACCGCCCGGCAGATCGCCAACCCGAGGCCGCTGCCCCCCGTCCGGCGCGATCGCGACGAGTCGAGCCTGTAGAACCGCTCGAAGATCCGCTCCCACTCCTCCTCGGGGATGCCGGGCCCCGTGTCGGCGATCCGCAGCACCACCTGGCTCGGCACCCATTCGTCACCGCCGCGGTCCTCGCCCGAGCCGGTCACGTGCACCGACCCGCCATCGCGGTTGTACTGCACGGCGTTCGCCAGCACGTTCTCGACGACCCGCGACAGCAGCCGCTCGTCGCCGTACGCGACAAGGACCGGGCACTGCGTCGTGTCGATGGTGATGCCGCGAGCGGCGGCGAGAGGGCGCAGGCGCTCGGCGGCGCCCTCGAGCAGCGGCTGCAGCGGCACCTCGTGCAGCCCGGCCTCCGCTGGCCGCTCCTGCGCGCGGACGAGCACCATGAGGTTCGCGGTGAGCTCCGTCATGTCCCGCAGCCCTTCGCGAACCCAGGCCAGCGTCTCGCGGTACTCCGCCGCGGACCGTTCCCGCTTGAGCGCGACGTCGACCTCGCCGGCCATCGCGGTGAGCGGGCTCCGCAGTTCGTGCGATGCGTCGGACGCGAACTGGCGGTTGGCGTCGATCACCGCGTACAGCCGGTCCAGCATCTCGTTCAGCAGCCGCGTCATCCGCCCGATCTCGTCGTCCGCCACCGGCGTGTCCAGGCGCCCGCGCACGTCGCCGCGCGCGATGCCGGTCGCGCGGGCCGTGATGCGGCTGATCGGATCCAGCACGCGGGACGCGAGCGTGTAGCCGACCACCCCGGTGATGGCCAGGCCAGCCGCCCACACCACGGCCAGCAGCCACGCGAGCCGCGACAGGTACTTCTCGAGCATGTCGGCGAACAGGCCGGCGGCGAGCACGTACTGGCGATCGTTCTGCTGGGCGCGGAGGGCCGCCATGCGCCCCGAGCGCCCGGTGACGTGCACGGCCACCACGGGCGCCTCGCCGCGCAAGGTCGCGGCGATCTGTTCGCGCGTCAGGAGCGGTCCGCTCGCGCCCAGCCCGGGCGACTGCATCAACAGGCGCCCCTGGTCGTCGAACAGCTGGGCGAACTTGGTGGCGTACTCGCCCGCGCTCAGCGAGTCCGCCGGGAAGTCGTGCAGGTGGACCCCGGTGTACTCGTCCACGGCAGACGCCAGCTCCGTCGCCGCGAGGGTGCGGACCTGCGCGTCGAGGTCGCGGTACGCGTAGATCCGCGCGCCGACGTAGACGACGGCGTGGGCGGCGCCGAGCACGAGCCCGAAGCTCAACGTCCAGCGGAGCGTCAGGCGCTGGCGAAACGAGAGGGAGCGCAGCACGGCCTCAGGCCTGGTCGGCCGGCGACTCCTTCAGCATGTACCCCAGGCCGCGCACGGTGCGGATGACGTGATCCGCCCCGAGCGGCTGGAGCTTGCGCCGAAGGTAGCCGATGTAGACGTCCGCGACGTTCGAGAAGGGATCGTAATCCCCGCCCCACACGTGCTCCGCGAGCTGGTCTCGGGACACGATCGATTCGGCGCGGCGCAGCAGGTACTCGAGCAGCCGGTACTCGGTCGCGGTCAGGGCAACGGGCTGCCCCCGCACGGTGACCAGGTGATCGTGGGGGTCCAGCACGATGGGGCCGTACTCCAGGGTCGCCGCAAGGTGACGCCCGCGGCCGCGGCGTCCGAGCGCCCGCAGCCTCGCGAGCAGCTCGTCGAAGGCAAACGGCTTCACGAGGTAGTCGTCGGCGCCGGCGTCGAGCCCGATCACCCGGTCGGGGACGGCGTCTCGCGCGGTGAGCACGAGGATGGGCGTGTCGACGCCCTGGTGCCGCAGCCGCCGGCACACGTCGAAGCCGTCGCGCCCCGGCAGCATGACGTCGAGCAGGATGGCGTCGTAGTCCTCGGCGAGCGCCCGCGCCTCGCCGGCGACGCCGTCCTCCTCGAGGTCCACCAGGTGCTGCTCCTCGCGCAGGCCCTTCACGAGGAACCGGCTGATCTTGGGGTCATCTTCGACGACGAGCAGGCGCATGCGGCCCTCGCGTGGTCAGTCCTCGTCGGGCACGGACCGCTCTTCGATCATCTCATACACGGTCGGCAGCACGATGAGCGTGAGCAGCGTCGAGGTGATGATGCCGCCGATCACCACGGTGGCCAGGGGCCGCTGCACCTCGGCGCCCGCCCCGTGCGACAGCGCCATCGGCACGAAGCCGAGCGCGGCGACGAGCGCCGTCATGAGCACCGGCCGCAGCCGGGTCTCCGCGCCGTCGACGACCGCGGCCCGCAGCGCCGCACCCTGCTCGCGCAGCCGGTTGATGGCGGCAATCATCACGACGCCGTTCAGCACCGCCACGCCGAAGAGCGCGATGAACCCGACCGACGCCGAGAGGTTGAGTGTCAGGCCGCGCAGCCACAGCGCGGCGATGCCGCCGACGAGCGCGAAGGGCACGTTGAGGATGACCAGCCCGGCCTGCCGCACCCGCTGGAAGGTCACGAACAGCAGCAGGAAGATGATCACCAGCGAGAGCGGCACGACGATCGCCAGCCGCGCCGTCGCGCGCTGCTGGTTCTCGAACTGGCCGCCCCAGTCGATGTAGTAGCCCGGCGGCAGGTCGAGGCTCGCGAGCTCCGCCTGCGCGTCGGCCACGAAGCTGCCGACGTCGCGGCCGCGCACGTTGGCCTGCACCACGAGCCGCCGTTCGCCGTTCTCGTGCGCGATGGCCTCGGCGGCCGCGGCCTGCTTCACGGCAGCCACGCGGCCGAGCGGCACCTTCTCGCCGCCAGGCGCCGTGAGTGGAAGCGCCTCGATCGCGGTTCGATCCGTCCGGTACTCCTCCGGCAGGCGCACCATCACGCCGAAGCGGCGCGCCCCGTCGAGCACCTCGGTCGCCAGCGTGCCGCCGATGGCGGTCTCCACCACCTCCTGGACGTCGGTCACGTTGAGCCCGTAGCGCGCGGCGGCCTCACGATTGATGTCCACCTGCAGTTCCGACGCGCCCGACAGCGCCTCCACCTGCAGGTCGGCCACGCCCGCGACCCCCTCCAGCTTTCGCCGCACCAGCTCGCCGAGGCGCTCGAGCTCCGCGTTGTCGGGCCCGAAGATCTTCACCGCGACGTCCGCCTTCACGCCCGACACGACCTCGTCGAGGCGCATGGCCATCGGCTGCGTGAAGTTCACCGTGACGCCGGGCATGATCGCGAGGGCCTCTGACATGGCCTGGATCAGTCCCTCCTTGTCGCGGCCCGTGGTCCAGCCGTCCATGGGGTGCAGCAGGACGTACACGTCGCCCTGGTAGATGCCCATCGCTTCCGTCGCGAGGTCGGGCCGGCCGATCTTCGTGACGACCTGCCGCACCTCCGGGAACTGCCGGACGATGCGCTCCACGCGCGACGACACTTCGACGGAGTCCTCGAGGGCGATGGACGGCAGCTTCCGCGTCTCGATCAGGATCGAGCCCTCGTCGAGGCGCGGCATGAACTCGGTCCCGAGGAACGGCACGGATGCGAGCGCCACCGCCACCACCGCCAGGGCCACGCCCACCGTCCGCTGCCGATGGTTCATCGCGTCGTCGAGGTGCGTGCGGTAGCGCGCGCGGAGCCGCGTGAACCAGCCTTCCTCGTGGTGCACGCCGGTGAGCTTCAGGAGGTAGAACGCGGCGACCGGCACCGCCGTGAGCGAGAGCAGCAGCGAGCCGAGGATGGCCGAGCACACCGTGATCGCCATCGGCCGGAACATCTTCCCCTCGAGTCCCTCGAGCGTGAAGATCGGCAGGTAGACGGCCACGATGATGAGCACGCCGAAGAGGACGGGCCGTGCGACCTCGGTGGCGGCGTCGGTGAAGAAGCGCAGGCGGTGCTCGCCGGGAGGGTGGTCACCGGGCTCGTGCTCGCGGAGCGCGCGGCGGCGGATGAAGTTCTCCATCATCACCACGGCGCCGTCGACGATGAGACCGAAGTCGATGGCCCCGAGGGACATCAGGTTGGCCGACACGCCGAAGACGCGCATGCCGATGAAGCCCGCGAGCATCGAGAACGGGATGACCGCGGCCACGATGAGCGAGGCGCGCATGTCGCGGAGGAAGAAGAACAGCACCGCGACGACGAGCAGCGAGCCCTCGATCAGGTTGTTGCGCACGGTGCGGGCCGTGCGGTCGACCACCTCGGTCTGGTCGTAGAACGGTGTCAACGTCAGGCCGGCCGGCAGCGTCTTGGCGATCTCGTCCACGCGGGCCTTGACACGGGCTCCGACGGTGCGGCTGTTCTCGCCCTTCATCATGATGACCATGCCGGCGATGGTCTCGCCCTTGCCGTCGCGCGTGACGGCACCCTGGCGTGGCATCGGCCCGATGCGGACCTCCGCCACGTCGCGCACGTAGACCGGCGCGCCGTCGACGGCGGTCACCACGATGAGGCCGAGGTCGTCGGTGCCGCGCGCCAGGCCCGTGCCGCGCACGGTGACGCGCTCGGATCGGTGCTCCACGAAGCCACCGCTGAACGACACGTTGTTGTGGGCGAGGGCGTCGATCACCTGGCGCAGTGACAGCCGGTACTTCTCGAGCCGGCGCGGATCCACGATCACGTGGTACTGGCGCGTGAGGCCGCCCCACGAGTTCACCTCGCTGACGCCGCGCACCGACCGGAGCCGGTTGCGCATGTCCCAGTCGTGGAACGTCTTCGCGGCCATGGGATCGGAGCCGTCGCTCTCGACGAGGTACTGGTAGATCTCGCCGAACGCGGTGGCGACCGGCCCGAGCACGGGGTCGAGGCCGGCAGGCAGCCGCCCCTGCGCGTCGGCGAGACGCTCCGCGACGAGCTGCCGCGCGAAGTAGACGGGGACCGCATCCTCGAAGACGACGGTGACGATCGACAGGCCGAACTTCGAGATGGAGCGCACCTCCTCCGCGCCCGGCGTGCCCATGAGCGCCGTCTCGAGCGGGTAGGTCACGCGCTGCTCGACCTCCGGCGCGGCGAGCCCCGGGGCGTCGGTGACGACCACGACCTGGTTGTTGGTGAGGTCCGGGAAGGCCTCGACAGGCACGTCGCGCCACGCCACGACGCCCGTGACCACGAGCGCGGCCACGCAGAGGATCACGAAGAGGCGTTGGCGGAGCGCCGCCGCGGTGAAGCGTTCGACGAGACCCATGGCGCGCCCCTACTGCTCGGGCTCGAGCGCCGCGAGGCGCTCCGATTTCAGGAGGAATGCGCCGGCGGTCGCGACCGGCTCGCCGGCCCGGAGGCCCTCGAGCACCTCCATCTCGCCGTCGCGCTCCGGCCCGACGGAGACGACACGCTCGCGGAAGCCGCCCGACGCCTCGCGGACGAAGACGACCGTCTTGCCCTGCAGGTCGTGGACGGCCGACGCCGGGACCGTCACGACGCGCCGCTCGGCGCCGGTGTCGAGCACGGCGGTCGCGAACATCTCGGGCTTGAGGCGCCCATCGGGGTTGCCGACGACGCAGCGCACGGTGACGCGACGGGTCCGCGGGTTCACCACGTCCCCGACGAAGCTCACGGTGCCCGTGAACTCCTCGTCCGGGTAGGCGCTGACGCGGACGTGCACGGGCCGCCCGACCGACACGCGGGAGAGTCGCGACTCGTCGATCTCGACCAGCACCCAGAGCGACGACAGGTCGCTCACCACGAAGAGCGGCAGGCCCGGGGTCACGGCCGTCCCGGGCGTCACGAGGCGCTCGAGCACGACGCCGCCGAGCGGCGCCCGCACGGGGATCGTCTCGCCGGACTCGCCGGTGGGATCGTCGGCGTTGGTCACGCCGAGGTGTTCCAGCTCCTCCTCCGCCCTCCGCAACTCCGTCGCCGTCATGTCCAGCGCCTCGTCGATGGCACGCCGGTTCGCCTCGGCCCGCTGCAGTTCCTGGGCCGAGATGGCCTTGTCGGCGAACAGCCGCGACGCCCGCGCCTCCGCCTCGCGCGCAAAGGCGAGCTCGCTCGTCTGGCGGCGCCGCTCGGCGAGCGCGGTGCGGTACGCCGCCCACGCCTCGTGGACGACGGGGCTGTGGAGCGCCCCGAGCAGCATCCCGGCGGTCACGCGGTCGCCGACCTCGCGCTCGACGCTCACCACGCGGCCTTCCACCATCGACCCGACGCGCGCCGTGTGCGTCTCGTCGAGCGCGATGACGGCGGGCGCCTCGAAGCGGTCGGCACGCAGCACCTCGCGCGCGGGTGCGGTCGCCAGGCCCGCCGCCCGCTCGGCCTCGGCAGAGAGCCGAATCGGCCCGGGCGCGGGCGCAGCAGCGGCCGCCTGCTCGGCAGCTGGGCGCGTGTCCGTGCGGGACCACGCCCACCACGCGGCAATCGCGAGGATCGCGACGACCGCGACGGCGGCCGGGAGCCACCGGCGGCCCGAAGACGGTGATGTGGTGGCGGTGCCAGGGTCCAGCGTTGGTGCGGTGCTCATGGTGTGACCTGCTCCCCCAGCGCGAGCCGCGCCTCGATGGCGGCCATCGCCGCATCGAGCCGCAGGTCGAGCGTGGTCCGGCGCGCCTCGGTGTAGCCGCGCTCCGCATCGACGAGGCGCAGCACGTCGCCGCCACCCTCCCGGAACGCCGCTCGGGCCGCGGTGCGGACGATCGCGGCCGGCGCCAGCAACTCGTCATCCGCCAGGGCCGCCCGCTCGCGGAGCGCGGCGGCCGCGCCGAGCGCAGAGAGCGCCTCGGCACGGGCATCGAGCAGCACGCCTTCGCGCTCGAGGGAGGCGGCGCGTGCCTCGGCCTCCGCGCGCAGGATTGCCGCGCGGTTGCGGTCGCCGATGGGAATCGGCATCGCGACGGCGACCACTCCCGTGTCGACGCCCGCCGTGCGCTTGTAGCCGCCGCTCACCGCGAGGTCGGGGATGCGGAGGGCGCGCTCGAGCGCCAGTTGCCGGGAGGCGCGCTCGACGCGCGCATCGGCTGCCGCCACGTCGGGCCTCCGCGCGAGTTTCTCGGCGGAGACCGCGGCGGCCGCGAGTGGAGGCGGAGCGACGTCGGGCGCGGCCAACCCCGCCGCATCCACGGGCTCCGCGCTTCCGAGCACCGCGCCGAGCCCCGCCACCGTGCGCGCGAGATCGAGCTCGGCGCGCAGCAGCTCCGCGCGCAGCCGTGCCGTTTCCGCCTCGAACTTGCGGAGGTCGCCCTCGGCCGCGTAGCCCTCCTCGACGCGCCGGCGCATCACCCGCACGATCTCGTCCGTGCCGGCCGCCTGCTCGACCAGCAGCGCGACCATCCCGCGGGCACGCAACACGGCGGTGTAGCGACGGGCTACTTCGAGCGTCAACCACCGGTCGACCTGATCAAGGTCGGTCGCGGCGAGCGAGGCGCCGGCCACTGCGAGCGCCCGACGAGCTCCGCGCTTCCCGCCGATCTCCAGCGGCTGGGTGACCACGGCAAAGGCATCCACGGGCGGGTCGCTCGTGCGATCGCCGACACGCCAGTTCTCACCGCGAACCTCGATCGACGGGTTGACCCAGGGCGCGGACGCCTCTGCGGCGGCGCGGGCGCCTTCGCTCAGCGCGAGCGCCGCGCGCCGGCGGGGCGACTGCGCGCGCGCACGACCGAGCGCATCGGGCAGGGTGAGGGCCGGCGGGGGTGCCTGCGTGGCGGACGCCCCCGCCTCGGCCGGCCACTGGTCCAGCCGCGCGGAGGACGCGCCCGGCGCTGCCTGGGCCGTGAGCGACAGCAGGAGGACGAACACGATCGCCATGTTCACGGCTTGTAGCACCAGC
Organism: Gemmatimonadales bacterium; assembly: GCA_036276435.1. Classification (GTDB taxonomy): domain Bacteria; phylum Gemmatimonadota; class Gemmatimonadetes; order Gemmatimonadales; family GWC2-71-9; genus JAGGAG01. The sequence continues at coordinate 4,988 of DASUOW010000240.1, read as the reverse complement.
GGATGAGAGCCGCGTGAGAGCGCGGGCGCATCGCGCGCCCGCAAGAACGCCGCAAAGGTGCTGTCCGTCACGTGCGACCCGCGCACCAGCGGCCGAGGTGGGGCCGAACACCGGCCGCCTCGCACTCGTCATCCCGTAAGACTCGTGCGTCTGCAGCACCCCGGCAGGACAATCTCCGGCAGAGAATGCCGCCGCCGGCACGGCAGCGGCGCCGGGGCGCGCTAGAATCGACGGACCAGCAGGAGGAACAGGTGAGTCTCAGTCCCGGCGCCAGGATCGCGCAGTACGAGGTCGTCGCCCCGCTCGGCGCCGGCGGCATGGGGGAGGTGTATCGCGCGCACGACTCGCGGCTGGGGCGCGACGTCGCCCTGAAGGTGCTGCCGGAGCGCTTCGCCGGCGACCCCGACATGCGCGCGCGCTTCGAGCACGAGGCACGCGCCGTGGCCGCCATCTCGCACCCGAACATCATGGCGATCCACGAGCTCGCCTTCCTCGACGGGCTGCCGGTCGCCGTCATCGAGCTGATAGAAGGCGAGAGCCTGCGCGATCGCATCCTGCGGGGCCCGATGCCCTGGCGCGAAACGGTGCAGATGGCGGCGCGGATCGCCGATGGCCTCGGCGCCGCGCACGCCAAGGGGATCGTCCACCGCGACCTGAAGCCGGAGAACGTCTTCGTCACGCCCGAGGGGCGCCCCAAGATCCTCGACTTCGGCCTCGCGCGGACGGAGCCGGCGATGGCGATGGTCGCCTCGGCCACGACGTTTGCGGCGACCGAGCCTGGACGCGTGCTGGGCACGGTCGGCTACATGGCGCCCGAGCAGGTGCGTGGCGAGGCCGCCACGCCGGCCACCGACGTCTTCGCGCTCGGCTGCACGATGGCCGAGATGCTGACGGGCACCAGGCCGTTCGCCCGTGCGACACCGGCCGAGTCGGTCGCGGCGGTGCTCACCGAGCCGGCGCCGGACCTGCTGGCCACCGGCCTCGACCTCCCGCCGCGCCTCGCGGAGATCGTGGCCCACTGCCTCGAGAAGGATGTCGCGCACCGCTTCTCGTCCGCGCGCGACGTCGCCACCGCGCTGCGCGCGCTCCTGACGGAGTCGTCGTCGAACCATGCCGCGACGCCGCGGCGCCGGAGCCGCACGCGCTCGCTCGCCGTGCTCCCCTTCGTCACGCCCGAGGGGGATGACGATGCGGACTACCTGGCCGACGGCATCACGGAGAGCATCATCAACAGCCTCTCGCAGCTGCCGAAGCTGCGCGTCGTCCCGCGGAGCACCGTGTTCGCCTACAAGGGCCGGGTCGTGAGCGCGCGATCGGTCGGCCTCGCGCTGAACGTGGACGTCCTCGTGACCGGCCGCGTGGTGCAGCAGGGCGGCACGCTCAACATCCAGGCCGAGCTCGTCGACGTGGTGCGCGAGACGCAGGTGTGGGGCGACCAGTACCGCTACCCGATCTCGGACCTCCTGGCGATGCAGGAACAGATTGCCTGGCAGATCTCGGAGGCCCTCCGGATCCGGCTCACCGGCCAGGAGAAGAAGCGCCTGCGCTCGCGCCCGACGGGCGACAGCGAGGCGTACCAGGAGTACCTGCGCGGCCGGCACGAGTGGAACAAGTGGCGGCCGGACGCCTTCCAGAAGGCGATCGAGCACTTCGAGCGCGCGATCGAGCGCGACCCGAAGTACGCCCGTGCCTACGCGGGGCTCGGCGACACCTACGGGGCCATGGGCTACTACGGGTTCATGCCGACGGAGCTCGCGATGACGCGCTCGTCGGCGGCCGCCTACAAGGCGCTCGACCTCGACCCGAAGCTGGCCGAGGCGCACGCGACGCTCGGCATGGCGCGCACGTTCTACCTCTGGGACTGGATCGGCGCGGAGCACGCGTTCAAGAAGGCGATCGAGCTGGATGCGCGCTACCCGATCGCGCACATGATGTACGGCCTGCTGCTGTCGTGCCTCGGCCGGCACGACGAGGCCATGGCGGAGTCGCGCAGGGGCCGCGACCTCGACCCGCTCTCGCTCCTCATGCAGATCGGCGTGGCGTGGGCGAGCTACTTCGCGCGCCGCTACAGCGACGCGCTCGACGCGCTGCGCGACGTCCTCGTCGTCCAGCCCGGGAACCAGGAGGCGCTCACGATCCTGGCGACGATCTACGAGCGCATGGGGCTGCTGGACCGCGCGGCAGACACATTCGCGAGCGTGCAGCAGTTCTTCGGGGTCGGGCTCCCGGCCGAGCTGACGGCCAGCCTCAAGGGACGGCTGCAGGCGGAAGGACCGCGCGGCTACTGGGTTGCGCGGCAGGAGCTGCTCTGCGCGAGCGAGGGCAGCGTCCTCTGCAACGACTACGCGGTGGCCGGCACGCTGGGGCAGCTCGGCGACATCGACAGCGGCCTGGCAGCCCTGGAGCGCATGGTGGGCACCCGCTCGGGGCACGCCGTCTTCCTCGGCGTGGATCCCGCGCTCGATCCGCTGCGCGAAAATCCCCGCTTCGAAGCCCTCCTGCGCCGCATCGGCCTGCCGGCGGTGCTCGCGACACGATGACCACACGCCTGTACCTCGTTCGCCACGGAGCCACGCGACTCAGCGCCGAGGACCGCTTCGCGGGCGCCACGGACATCGACCTCTCGGAGGAGGGCCGCGCGCAGGCCGAGCGCCTCGCGCGCCGGCTGAGCGACGACCGCATCGCCGCGGTGTACGCCAGCCCGCTCCGACGGACGCAGGACACCGCGGCGTTCATCGCCGCGCCTCACATGCTCGTGCCCATCATCCGCGAGGGGCTGCGCGAGATCGACCACGGACACTGGGAGGGGTTGACGCGCGCGGAGGTGGAAGCCGGATTCGCCGCCGAGTACGCACGCTGGGAGGAGGACCCGTTCACCTTCGCCCCGAAGGGCGGTGAGTGCGGACTGGACGTGATGGCCCGCGCGCTGCCAGTGGTCCGCCAGATCGTCGAGACCCACGCGGGACAGAACGTGGTGGTCGTGTCCCACAAGGCGACGATCCGCCTGATGATCAGCAGCCTGCTGGGGTTCGACGCTCGCGGCTACCGCGATCGCCTCGACCAGGCGCCCGCCTGCCTCAACGTGCTCGATTTCAAGGATCCCGTCCGCGCGCGGCTGATGCTCTTCAACGACGTCAGCCACTACGCGGACCAGCCCGGGCGCCCGGCGCAGCACCTGTCCAAGTGGTGGCAGGAAGAGCCCGGCGCGGCCGCCCGGCCCGGCGAGGTGCCGTCGAAACCGTAGGACGCTACCTGGGAACCTGGAACCTGGCACCCTCAAACCTGGGACCGTGGGACCCGGCACCTGGAACCTGGGACCTGGAACCTGGAACCTGGCACCTCGAAGCCCCCCTGCTACCTGTCGGCCTCGGCCAGGAACCTCCCCACGACCTCCCGCCAGATCGCGTACCCGCGCTCGTTCATGTGGAGGCGGTCCTCCACGAAGATGCCCGGCTTCGGCAAGCCGTCCGCGCCGAGCATGTGCGGCCACACGTCGATGAACGCCAGCCGCGGATCGGACGCGGCGTAGGCGCGCACCCGCCGGTTGAACTCCTGCATCTCCTGCCGCAGGTGCCAGCGCGCGGGGTTCGGCGCCGCTGATATGAACGCGATCCGCGTGTTCGGCAGCGTGGCGTGCACGGCCGCCACGAACGCTTCGACGTCCGCCACCGCGCGATCGACCGGCTTCCCGTTCGCGATGTCGTTCGTGCCCGCGTAGAGCACGATGAGGCGCGGCGCGTACGGGCGGACGACCCGGGGCGCGAAGTGCGTCACCTCGTGGATCTGCGATCCGCCGAACCCGCGGTTGATCACGGGCAGGCCGGGGAAGTCCCGGGCGAGCGACGTCCAGAGCCGGATGCTGGAGCTGCCGGTGAAGAGGATCCCGCCCCTGGCCACCGGGTGCGCGGCATCCGCGGCCTCGAACGCGCGGATGTCGTCCTCCCAGCGCTCCGGACCTTCCTGGGCGGCGGCGCCATGCGCCGCCGCCAGGAGCAGCGCGAGGACAACGGCGTAGTGGCGAAGGGAGCGGCGCATGGCGAATGCAGAACGGAGAACGGCGAACGCAGACTGCTTCACGGAATGCCGAGCGGGAATGAGAACGGCGAAGGAGCGGCGACGCATCGTCATGGCTGCCGTCGCCGTTCACATCCTACATTCTTCGTTCGGCCAGAGCATTCGCCGTTCGCCGTTCGCCGTTCTCCGTTCGGAGCGTCACTCACTCGCTCCGCAACACCACCATCGGATCCGCCCGCGTCGCCCGGCGCGCGGGAATGTAGCTCGCGACGCTGGCGACCACGCCCAGCAGCACGGCAATGGCCGCGAAGGTCGCGGGATCGCTCGTGCTCACGCCGAACAGGAGCGATTCGAGCACGCGCGTGACCGCGAACGCCGCGGCCAGCCCGAGCGCGATGCCCGCCAGGGCCAGCCGCATGCCCTGGCCGGTGACCAGGCGCAGCACATCGCCTGGGCTCGCGCCGAGCGCCATGCGCAGCCCCATCTCCTGCGACCGCTGCTCCACCGAGTAGGACATGACGCCGTAGACGCCGATGGCGGCCAGCACGAGCGCCACGAGCGCGAACGTCACGAGCAGGCTGGTGCGGAACCGGGCGCCGGCGATCGAGCTGGAGACCACCTCCTCGAGCGTCCGCACGTCGTTCAGCGGCATCGAGCTGTCCAGCGTCTTGATGATGGCGCGCAGCGACGGCGCAAGGGCCATGGGATCGCTCGAGGTGCGCGCGAGCACGGTCAGCTCCGGAAAGGCCTGCTGCGCCACCGGGTAGTACAGCACCGGCAGCGCGGGGTCGCTCAGCCGGCGGAACCGCACGTCGTCCACGACGCCTACGACGGTGAACCAGCGAACCGGATCCTCGCCCTCGACGTCGTCGACCGTGACGCGCTGGCCGAGCGCCGGCTTGCCGGCGAAGAACTTCTTCGCGAGCGCGCTGCTGATGACGGCCACGGGCGTAGCGCCCGCGACGTCGGCGCCC